>JBHIEQ010000035.1:0-12649 GCA_046760725.1 Gemmatimonadales bacterium | reverse complement strand
GCCAGCCGCAGGAACTCGTCTCTAGTGGTGCCGTCGAGGAATGTGCCGCGCAGGGCGCTCGTCACGGTCTTGGAATTCTGCTTCTCCACGCCCCGCATCATCATACACAGATGGTAGGCCTCTATCACCACGCCCACGCCCAACGGCTCCAGCACGTCCATGAGCGCGTCCGCAACCTGGTCCGTCAGTCGCTCCTGGACCTGAAGTCGCCTCGCGAAAACGTCAACTACGCGGGGAAGCTTGGACAGACCGATAATCTTGCCCCTCGGGAGGTACGCTACATGGGCCTTTCCGAAGAACGGGAGCATGTGGTGCTCGCACAACGAGTAGATCTCGATGTCACGCACCAGGATCATGCTGTCGTGCGGCTCCTCGAAGACGGCGCCTCGCACGATCTCGCCCACCGATTCCTGGTACCCCCGGGTGAGCCAGCGAAGAGACGCCTCGACGCGCTCCGGCGTGCGGCGCAGGCCGTCCCGCTCCGGATCTTCTCCCAGCAGCTCCAGCATGCGGTGCAACATGCGCCGGAACTCCCGGTCACCCTCGATCTCCCGTAGCGGCACGATCGACGAATCGCCGTGCCGCGGGCGCTGTTCCGAGCTTGACAAGGCTTTCGTACCTCTGCCTGGTGTTGTAGCGCGGCAGGGTGAAGGCTATCTTCGGCGGGCGGGCTACGCAACGGCAGCCAGTCAAACGACAAGAATGCGGGAGCGAAGAGGACTACTGAGGCCCCTTACCACAGGAACCGCGCCCTCGCCGCAACATCTGCCTTCCCCGCGTCGGGGCATGACATCAGCCAACGGAAACGGGCACGTTGGACTAGAATGTTGGCTCAGTGTTGGGGTCTTCGCCCCCGCAAACCGGAGCGAATATATGCCGGGCGCCGGAAGACCGTCAAGCAGACACGCGTGGTCGGGAAGCGAGCACTGATGCTTGCCGCGCCGGCATGAGCATCGCCGCCGTCGGGGCCATCGTCTGCCTCGCGCTATGGGTCGCATTGGCGTTCGTGGTGGCGATTCCGAGCGGCTGGGTCCACGTCCCGCTCGCGGCCGGCGTGATTCTCATCGTGGTGGCGATAGTGGGCGGAGGCCGCGAGGGCCGCTAGGCGTCAGATCTCCCAATTCGAGAACAGGATCTCGCCCTCCGGGAGCTCCATCTCGGGGTACCCCACGAGGGTCATGCGTAGGTCGGTCCAGCGCACGCGATAGCCCCGTTCGAGCAGAGCCCGATACGCGGAGCCGTACGCCGTTTGGCACCGAATCGCCACTCGCCGCAGGTTTGCTCTCCCGGCACAGAGCTCTACGGCCACCACCAGCCGCTCGAACGACTCCACGGAATCAGCGAACAGTTTCAGGACGCGCAGCTCGTCAGCCGAGCGTCCCCTGGTGAGCGGCGCGGAGTGCCACACGGCGAACGCCGACACGACGCCCTCCCGCTCGATGACGACCGTGTCTCCTATGCCGAGCTGGTCGGTTAGCTCCATTTCGCGACGAAAATCGCGGCCGTGCGCGGATCGGGAGAGCCTTTCGGCACACTTGCGCATCAGCTCGGCGCGCTCCGCCTTCGGAAGCCGGGCCAGCTCGCTGACCGGCCCGCTCACGGCGCGGCGCGTAGCTTCACCGGTCATCGTGATCGTCAGATGCCGGGGGATGAAGCCCAGCCGGCTGTAGAACCCGATGTTCTCGACCGTACGGGGCATCGTCTCCAGGCCGATGGTGAGCACGCCAGCCTCCCGCAGCCACTCTATCGCCGCCTCGACGATCACCCTCCCCACCCCCATGCCTTGGCGATCGGTGCGAACTGCCAGCGGACCCATCCAGCCCTCGCTCCCGGACCGGTGAACGATGTTGAACGCGACGACCTCGTTCTGCTCGTCGCGCCAGATCATTGCGCCCCGATCGGCGTCTTGGAGGGCGTAACGCCAGATCGCGGGATTCAGCTGAGGGACGCGCACACCCACTAGACCGTCCTTCCGGTACCGGTCGGTGAAAGCGTCGGAGAAGACCCGTTTCAGCTGGGAGACGTCGTCCAGGGTCGCCACGTGGGGACCCGACACCAATCGCTCAGGCCGCCACATCTGCGTCGCCCCCCTGGAGCTCCTCTGTCAGCGTGGCGGCACCGCGCTCGGGATCGTATTCCACGCGCAACACTCTATCGACGCCCTCCCGCACCGTCTCTATGTGCGTTATGAGCACTACCTGGGGAAACCGGTCGGCCAGCGCCCGTAGCAGATCAACGACATTCTGACGCCTGTGCTCGTCGAGGCTCCCGAAGATCTCGTCCAGTACGAGCAAAGAGAGCGGCTGGCCCGCACGTTCTGCAACCATCTCGCTGATGGCGAGACGCAGAACCAGGTTGGCGACATCCTCCTCGCCCCCCGAGATGACGGGCTTGGCCCTTCCGTCTTCCACTACCGTGATCTGGTACTGCTCGTCGAGTTCCAGCTCATTGTATCGCCCGTCGGTCAGATCCGACAAGAACGAAGATGCACGGTCGGACAGCTCGGGCCGCATCGCGGCGTTCAGCTCCTGCCGCAGATCGCGCAGCGCCCGATCGAGCTCCTCGTGCAACAGCAGCTCGCGCCGAATCTCCTCGATCCGCATCGCCCTCTCATTGCGCTCGCGTACCCTATCGAGGGCGGCCGTGACTGCAGCTTCCGCCGCTCGCAACTCTCCACGCATCGACGCCACCTCCAGCTCCGCCTCGCGAACCCGCCGCGTCGCGTCCTCATACTGCTGCCGCGCAGCCGCGTAGCGCTCCTCGCTGAAGCCGAGATCCGCGATCTGACCCCGCAGCGCCGCGACGCGCGCCTCGCACTCCGACAGCGAGCGCTCGGCTGCCTCCGCCTCGCCCACGAGACGCTCGGCCGCCTCCGCCTTGACCTTAAGCTCCAATCCCATAGCGACCGTAGGCTCGAGCGTGCGAAGCTCTTCCCTGATCTCCTCGTGGCGTTCAGCATCGTACGCATCGGGCAGACCGGCCAACTCGGCCTCCAACTTCGAGCGCCGAGCAGCCAGCTGCTCCAGCTCGGAAGTGAGCGCTTCGCGCTCGCGCACACGATCCTCACACCTGGCCTGCACCGTCAGCGCCTCCTCGACCCGCCGGCGACACTCGGCAGCGCGGGCCCGCGCCTCGACCACCTCCTTCGGCTCGCCCTCCAACTGCTCGACCAGCCTCCTGAAGAACTTCCCCTTCACCTCGACCTCCTCGAGCTGGCGTTCGAGCGTCGCCAACGTGTTCTCGTACACCTCGCCGAGCGGACGCTTGCACACCGGACACTCCCCACCAGCACCCGCCGCGATCACCCTGTCCCGATTTTCCCTGAGGTCCTTGTACTGATCACGCAGACTGAGGTGCTTCGTCTCGGCGTCCTGTCGATTGCGCACCCATTCGACCCGCGCATCCTCCTCCGCCTTCTCATCCCGCTCGAGCTCCTCACGCACAGCCCTGACTTGCACGCGCGCGCGCTCGAGCGCCCCACCGGTACCCTCCAGGCCGCGCCACCGGTCCTCGAGTCGCCCGATCTGCTCGGTCAACTCCTTGAGCTGTCCCGACAGCGCGCGCCGGCGTCCCGCCGCCTTAGCCTCCTGCTCCAACTGCTCCAGCTCGCTCTTGAGAGGGGCCACCCGCTCGAGCAGCGGCTCTATCTCGACCAACCTTCCCCGGGCGCCCAACGCCTCCGCCAGCTCACGATCCAACCGCTGAAACTCGCGGCGCGCTTCCGTGACGTCACGCTCGGCGACCTTCGCTTCGCCCTCGAGCGAGAGAACCGACTCACGCAACTCAACCACGCGCGTCCAATTGGGTCCCTCACGCTCGAGATCCTCCTCGGCCGACTGCTTGATCCGCTCCGCGCTCTCGAGAGCGGCGCGCGCACCCGCGAGCCGCTCCTCCGCCACCCGGTGTTCCTCTTCCAAAACGGCCGGATCAGCCAGACCGCGCTCCAGCCCTTCCAGCTCGCCGCGCAGGCCGCTCCTGGCCTCACGCAACTTCTCCTGCGCGAGGCGCAGCCGCTCGTATCCGAGTATCCGGGAAAGGAACCGCCCTCGATCGGCGGGGCCGAGAGAAGCCATTACCGCCAGCTCCTTCTGTCCCGTGAAGTAGGTGTTGAAGAACTCGTCGCGCGTCATGCCTAAGAGCCGCTCGATCCTGGCACTCACCTCCTGTTGGCTGTTGGCCATCGGAGCGTCGGATCGGTCCTGGAACAGTTCCGCGTTGTAGAGGCCCCTCACGACCCTGAACTCGTGCGCACCAAGCGAGAAGTCAACCTCCACGCGCACCGACGATCGCGCCGGCGCGCGGTTCCATCGAATGGTGTCGCGACTACCACGCGCCGCCGGGTTGCCATAGAACGCCCAAGCGATCGCCTCGAGCAGCGTGGTCTTGCCGGAGCCGTTGGGACCTATGATCGCCGTGATCCCGGGCCCGAACACGATCTCGGTGTCGGCGTGCTGCCGAAAGTTCACGAGCTTCAGGCGATGCAGGCGCATTCAGCCCTCGAGCAAGTCTTGCTCCACCCTGTCCATGTACGCGCGGCCCAGCGCCAGATGTGGGTCGCGGACACCCGCGGCTCCCCCCGGCCGCCGCGACAGGTAGTCGGTCAAGACTTCAGCCAGCGTATGCCGCGCACCGGGAGCGGCCACGCCGACCTCACGCCGGTGCCGGGGTCGGCGCAGATCCAGGTAATAATGCAGTGCCGTGGCCTTGAGCTCACGGATCAGCGTGTAGTCGAGATCCCGAGCCACCGGTGTGGGGATGTCGTGTACCACCTGCCGGACGACCTGACCCTCTATACCGGATTCGACAGCAGCGACCCGCTCCGAAAGGAGGCTGTTGATTACGGCGGCGCCGGAGCCCGAGGCGTAGATCGGCTCCAGGTCGATGAAGCGCCGGGCGAGTCTCACCGGGCGGAAGTCCACCACTACATCATCGCTCAGGTCCACGAGCAGCCAGCCCTTCTGTCCCCGGCGACCGACCGCGTCCTCGTCCTTCAGCTCTCCCCAGGGGTTCGAGCTCACGTAGTCGAGGGCTCCCGAATACCATGCGTTCGCGGCTACGTCGTGGGCGACGTGGTAGTGTCCCAGGGCAACGTAATCCCACTCATCCACGTGCAGCTCACTACGCTCGACGATCGCTCCCCCGTACTCGAGCGCCGCCGCTCCCGGCCTGAATATCCCGGCGACCTCCCCGTGAGTGACGAGCACGTTGCGCCCGGCATCCGATGCCGGCACGAGGCGCGGTCTCGCACCGCTCGCCAGCGCGGCGTGCGGCACGCAGAAGAGCGAGAGATCCAACTCGGCGAACCTGAGCTCGCGGGGCTCTTGAAGCACCACGTGTACGCCCTCTACGGCCTCGAATAGTCGGAGTATGCTTCCCGTCTCCACCGATCGCGGTGTGTCGTGATTACCCGCGACGATCACGAGGGGTACCGCGGGGAGTTTCTCCCTGAGCCGCCTGAGCTGATTGAAGGAGTGCAAAATGGCCGGATTCGTGGGGCGGACGGAATGGAACAGATCCCCCGCAAACACGACCACATCGGGGGCCTCCGCGATGACGTCGTCCAGCGCCCGACTGAACGCGAGCGCGATATCGGCCTCTCGCTGGTTGACTCCTTGCCCCGTGAGTCGGTGGTACTGCCTGAAACCCAGATGCGCGTCGGCGAGGTGCGCGAGCCTCACGGTCTAAGAACTCACCCTCTGGCGGACCGTCGTCTCGAGCACCATCCACCGTTCCCGCCGGTCCGCCGAGCTGGCCGCAGGGCGGCGCAGGCGCAGCGTGAAGCGGGTCGCCGCCGAGACGAACCCGCCCCACCCGGTCGACCAGACCAGACGCGCGGCAAGACCTCCCGAGTCCACAAGGTCGCCGTGAGGCCCAACGGGGCCCGGGTCTCCTACCGGGCCGACGACGCTGAGATAGGCCAGGGTGTCGTGCTGGCGTGCGACGATGCTGTCAATCGTCGCGGTAGCACGCACGGAGAGACTGGGCGAGCTCTCTCCGGTGACGCCCTCGAAGACGACCCCCGAAAGCGGTAACTCGGCGCGGAGTGGCCACTCGTCACCCACTCCCACCGGCTCCGGCGGCAGTGCCATGCCGGGCACCCCGGTCACGAGCTCCAGCAAGGTCGCCCATGCCGGCTTGGGACCTCCGCTCCGGACACCCAGGACTCTCAGTCGTGGATCCAGCCGCGCCTGGAGCCACAGGCTATCGAGGCCCGCCGGCTGGAGCTCACGCCACGCGGCCGCGCCCTCTCGCGTGCGAATCCTGAGAGAGTCGAACGTAACGTGTACCACCGATTCGCCGGCTCGGCGCCTCAGTGCCACCTGCCGAATGCCTCCCAAGTCGGCCGTCTCCCGCACCCGCGGCGTCTCGCCGTCCCGGACGGTCAGGCGGGTGTGTGCCTGGAAGACGCGGTGCAGCACCGCGCCGTCGGCCGGGTCGAACCGGAGCGTCAGCAGATCCTGAGATCGAGCGGCGACGGGTAAGACGGCCAGCGCGCTAATCGCGAGGGTCGCTGCCTTCAAGGCCTGACCTGGAACCGACTCACCATGTCAAACCGCATTCCCACCTCGACCCCGGATGGATCGGCTTCCGGCAGCGCCGAGCGCACGAACACGCCGAGGCGATTCGCGCCGGAGACGAAGCGGCTCCATGCGGTGGACCAGATCAGCTGACCAGCAAAGCCGCCCGTGATGGTCGCAGTCCGTACCGCGATCTCGCGGGCATCGGTCAGGGCAACTGGCAGAAAGGTCCCGCGGAACTCGAGGTACGCGAGCGTATCGGGGCCGCGCACCTCCAGGCGCTCGAGCGTTACCTTCGCCTGCCCCACAAGCTCCGTCCGCTCGGCGAAGGCCCCGCTCTCTCGCTGCCAGTCGATAATCGGGTCGAACCGTGCCACCATCTCTGCGGACCAGTCGCTGCCGGGTGTCACCCGCTCATCGGGCAGAACGAACTCGACACCGAGACCGGGATTCCGCAGCAGCCAGGCCGCACCGGAGGGGGCCAGTGTGTCCTCTTCGGAGGGTCGGAATTCCACCGTCTGGAGTCTGGAGCTCACCACGGCGCGCGCGCTCGCCGTCGGCAGTCGTTCCGGGGGGATCGCGGTCCAGGCACCGCCCACCGGCCGCGCCCGGCCCCGCGCGGAATCGAGTGTGCGCTCGATCACGAATCGACCCTCGTCAGACTCAAGTATCCGCTCTGTCACGCTGTGCAGTGCTGAGATCTCGAACGACACGGTGTCGGTCAACACACCCTCCGTTTCCCCGGCCACCAGCTCTCCGAGCGTCACGACTCCCTCAGTCCAGGTAAGCAGGTGCACGGCGGTCGCCTGTGCAGGTCGGAAGCGGAGGAGGATGCTCTCCTGTGCCTGCAACGACCCTGCAAACGCGCAGAGCGTGCAAGCGAGAGTCGGGCTCAGCGAAGCGCGGGAGCTAGCTCTCATAGGGATCC
The DNA here is from genome assembly GCA_046760725.1 of Gemmatimonadales bacterium. GTDB lineage: Bacteria > Gemmatimonadota > Gemmatimonadetes > Gemmatimonadales > GWC2-71-9 > JBHIEQ01. Next base: position 5,203 of record JBHIEQ010000035.1, on the reverse strand, counting down.
TCCACGGACCTGAGGGGCGTGGTCGCGGGTCGGGTGGAATCGATCTCCTGCGAGCGTACCACCGGACCCAGTGCAGCCGTGAAGTAGGCCACGGCGTCGTCCGGGCGGACGCGGCGCGTTACCAGCAGGGCGCGTCGTACGTCCTCCTCACGACGTCCGGCGATAACGTCCTTGATGCGGGAGGGCGACGCACGCCGGTCCATGGCGGCCAACTGCCGCACAATCGCCTCCTCGAACGGCACGTCGGCGGAGGGCGGGAACCGTTTCAGGCCCTCGGGCCCGTTCAGCATCGCCGGCCGGGGAAAGCGCACGAACACGGGCTGCGTGAAGTGGGGATGCCGGACCATCAACTCCCCTTTGGGAAGTGTAGCGAGCTTGATCTTAGTGGCGGGCGACAGCACCTGGTAGCCGGGTGTCGCCAGCTCATCCATGTCCATCCTTCCGTACACCGTCGTCCCGGCGTTGCCCACGACGCGCCGGTGCACCTGCGATCGGAACTGCTGGGCTGAGAATAGCACCAGTCCCAGGTACCGTCCCCGTTCGGAGATGTCCAGCAGCATCTTGCGCACGTACGTATCGGGCCCGTCCGCGGGCGCGTACTTGTTCAGCTCGTCCACGAAGACGATCACGTGATCCACTCCGAGATCCTGTCGCTCGAGGCGCTCGCGCAGCGTGGAGACCACGCGCGTGAAAACCAGGTCTTGTCCGAGCTGATCCATCCCCGCGATGTCGATCACGTAGATTGCCCTGTCCTCGAACTCCCCGAAGGGGAGATCGCTCACCGTGCCGTCGTCCGTGACCAGTCCCTTGCATCGGGTCGAGATGTTCAGCAGGCGGTTGCGCACCTTGCGGATCGTCGCGACGTGATGGGTCCGCCAACTGTCACCCCGGCCGGTCTGTTCGAGCCCGTTGAAGATCGAGCGGAAGAGCTGATCCAGATCCGCGAAGCTCTTGACCTCGTGCGTGTTCCCCCAATCATCGCGGAACTCCTTCTCGACCACGCGATCCGTCAGGAAGTCCAGCAGGGCATCGGCCTTTGCGTCGATGTCGTCTCGGTTGAGCAGGACCTCGTGGAACGCCAGCACCTCGCGCAGTCCCCAGACCAGCGGGCGCACCGATCCCAGGAGATCGGGATGCGACCGCAGGGTATTGAGGTTCACGCCGTCGGGCTTGAACGGCGCGTAATACGAGACACGCTCAAACGGCTTGGCCTCCACTCCGATCGCGCGGTGGAGCTCCAGGTCCTCGTGCGACAGGTCGGCGGGCTGGTCGAGGAAGCAGAGGTCGGGGCCCTTCACGTTGAAGCACACGGCCGCCACGGTGCCTTTGTGTTCGGGAAAGTGCTGGAAGATGCTACCAAGGAGGAATTGCACGGCGCTCGTCTTCGTCGCGAGTCCCGACACGCCCGAGATGTTGAGATGCGCGGACTCCGGTCCCAGCAAGAAGTCCGCGTCGAGCGACACCGGAGCGCGCAGGCCGGCTGCCCGATAGGCTCCCACCGGTAGTGCCGTGGGAGGCTCCGAGCGCGCATAGCCGTCGATGCGCAGCGCCATCTCCACGTCGGCCTCGGTAGCGGCGAACACGTCGGCCAGAGGCACTGGCTGCACGGGCTCCTCGGGCTCCTGCCTCAGCACGGCCGCCGTCCAGAGCCGGATCTCGGTCCTGCGGGTCGGGGCCCCGGCTCCGGCCGGGTCACCCTCGGCGGCGATCACGTCGTGCAGCGGGCTTGCCAGATCGGAATAGGCGCTCCCGTCCACCACCACGCCATACACCGATCGATCCGCTGCGTCCACCCGGATGATCGCGCCGATTCCGAGGGTGGTATCGGTCGCCGTCCAGAAGTGGAATTGATGCGGCCCCGCGGGCAACGCCTCGGTCGCCACCACGCGTCCTACCGGCGGCCCGGCGCTCATGCGAATCACGCCTCGACCTCCTGTGCCCGCAGGTAGGTCTCCACCTGCTGAATGGGGTACACCAGTCTGTCCCAGCGTCCGTCTGGCGCCGTGAGCGGAGCTCGCTCGGCCAGGATCCACCGGCTCACCTGCGTAGCCTCCTCCACGGCGGCGTCACCGGGCTTTCGCTCGACACGTACCAGTCCGTGCAGCAGATCGTGCTCTTCCCATGGCCAGAGACGAAGATACCACGTGAAAACGGTCGCGCGCTTCCCCGCTCCGCGGGCGAACACGGTGGTGCGATGGCCTGCGGGAAGCGTCAGCGCGGCCTGGAGATCCGGCCCCTCGAGAAACTGCGTCTCGTGGCTCTTGACCAGTCCCACGAGCCTGTGCGCCCGGTCGGGCGACTCGGCATAGTCGGCGATCGAGCCATCGACGATCAGCCATGAGTCGGGCTGTTCGCGCAGGAAGCTGCTACAGACGGCGCGCTCCGCCAGCTCCCTCCTCCGTTCCACCACCTGCGCCGCGCGATGGATGTCCAGTATGGGATGCCGCCTCTCGTCGGACGGCCCCACGTCGTGCAGCGCCAGCCCCGCCGACTCCAGCGCATCCCGCGCCTTCGGCTCTAGCCGATCCAGCTCAACCGCGAGGAACTCCTCCCTCTCAACTGCACGTGGCTTGAGCTCTGCCGCCTTCCGTTGCAGCACGGCCGCGGCCGCGTATCCCCGCACCACGGGCACGAGCCCGATCCACCCCTCGATCGAGTAGCGCTGAATGCCGTCCAGGAACGCCGCCGAGTCGAGCGGCTCGGCCGGTTCCACGGGGATGATTCGGGTCGAGGAGGCTTCGACCTGTCGCGCCGTCGCAAACGGATTGGCCGGGGGCAAGTGTAGCCGGCTGCGGGAGGTGCCTGCCGCGAGCGCACCGCCCGCCTCGAGGAGCGCCTCACGCACGCGGTGTCGGGCGGACCGGGTCAGGGACGCCGCTTCTCCTCGGGGAAGAGGGGGACGTTCAAGAGCCAGAAACCGGCCGGCTGGCCGGCATTGTCCATCTCAATGAGCAGGTTGTCTGCGAGACGGTAGGTCTTGCTCTTGCGCCGCGGACCCACACTGAGCCGGTAAGACCGGGAGTCGGGGGTGCGCTCCGCCCGCATCGCCACGTCCATCTCGACGAGTGCGATTCCCGGTTGGGAAGGGCGCGGGGGGACCCGGAGCCGTCCCCCTACGACCTCGGTCGGCGGCGAGAGATCTTCGACGGTCTCCGTCTCGGGCCAGACCACGACTTCCACGGCTCTCAGCGCACCGTCCTGGAGATCGAGGGTTACGAAGGCGCCGGCAGGGTCCTCGAGTTCTATTGCGCCGGTGTACCCGGACTCGCCTGCCGCTCCCTCGATGACGCCCGAGAGGATCTCGGTCTCGGGGTCCCAGCGGTACCGCACGCTGGGAGTCGGTCCGTCGAATTCCTCGATGCGCCCAGCGAACGTCATGTCGGTGTCAGTCGGCGCCGCGTTCGGTCAACGTCCGTGCGAAGTTCGCGAGCCGGTCGAGTGCCCGCTCGAGGTCTTTCTCGGAGGCCGCGTACGACAGCCGCACCCATCGCGGGTCGCCGAACCCCTCGCCCGGAACGAGTGCCACGCCCTCGTCGGCCAGGAGGCGCTCGCAGAAGGAGGCTGCGGAGTTCAGCTCGTCGTGGAAGAACCCATCGACCCGGAAGAAGAAATAGAACGCCCCGAGAGGCTCCACGAACTCAACACCCGCCAGGTGCTCGCGAAAGTGCGACACAACCAGATCGCGCCGCTTGCGGAACGCTTCGACCATGCGCTGCACCTCGCCCTCGATTCGCTCATCAGTGAGCGCCGCCGCTGCGGCATACTGTGCGGGATGAGACGCGCCACTCGTCACGTGCGTCTGGAAGGCGGCCATTGCCTGCGCTACCTGCGTCGGCGCCACGGAGAATCCGATGCGCCAGCCTGTCATCGCGTAGGTCTTGCTCACGCCGCTCACGACGACGACGCGCTCCAGCAGATCATCGGGCAGATCGAGCACCGAGGGAGCGGGGCCCGACCCGTAGTGGATGCGCCGGTAGATCTCGTCCGCAACCACCCACATCCCGCGGCCGTCGGCCCATTCCACGATCGACCTGAGCTCGGCGCGGGTGTAAACCGCGCCGGTCGGGTTCACGGGAGTGCACAGGATCAGCCCGGCGGTCCTGGAGTCCGACGCGGAATCGAGGTCCTGGGCGCTCACCTTCAGGCTCCATTCCACATCGCCCGGCACGAGCACGGGTGTCGCGCGAGCCAGATGTACCATTTGCGGGTAGGAGACCCAAGCCGGAGCCGGGATCAGCACCTTGTCGCCCGGGCCGAACAGGGCGAAACAGGCGTTGAAGATCGACTGCTTCGCGCCGCTAGAGACAACCACGTTGTCGGCGTTCACCGGGCGGCCGCCCGAGAGAAGAGACAGCTGCCGGGCCGCCGCCGCCCGAAGCTCCAGGATCCCCGCGTTCGGGGGATAGTGCGTCCTGCCCTGCTGAATCGCCTTGATGCCCCCTTCACTCGCGAGTTTGGGGGTGTCGAAGTCCGGTTCGCCTGCTGAGAGATCGATCACGTCCTCTCCCGCGGCCTTACGACGTTGGGCCTCCTGGCTGATCGCCATCGTCTCGGACGGCTTGAGGTGCTCCAGGTTCCGCGAGCGCTTGAATTGGGAGGTTCCGGACACGGTCATTGGCGCTCGATCACTCCGTAGCGTCGAAGAATCGTCAGCGTGGAATCTAGTGGGATGGCCTGTGCGGTGCCGCGGTACCCGCGCACAGAGGTGGCAAGAAACAGCGAGTTGTAGATCGCCTCCTCGGTCGCCTCGATCACCGCATGGAACAAGGGGCTCACCCGCTCGTTGGGAACGATGCCGCTCGCGGCCAGCCGCTCCACCGGAACCGTGCTGAACGCTATCACATAGTCGCCGGATCCGTTCGTCATGGAGCTCCCCGTTCGGGCGAGGCCTGCCAGTGCCCGCCGAGCCAGCCGCTCGAGGTTGCGGGCGTCGAGCGGTGCGTCGGTCGCGACGACGATCATGATCGATCCGTCCCCCTCAGCCGCTCCGCCCGGCTCTCTCAAGTAATACCGCCCCAACTCCTCTCCCACAGGTGCGCCGCGGATCGTCAGTACGCCCCCGAAGTTACTCTGCACGAGGACACCGACGGTCCAGCCACCGCGACGTTCGGGGAGGCGCCTACTCGAGGTGCCGATTCCGCCCTTCCAACCGAATGCCCTCGTACCGCGGCCGGCGCCCACGCTTCCCTGCTCCACGGGTCCG
>JBHIEQ010000034.1:0-12766 GCA_046760725.1 Gemmatimonadales bacterium | reverse complement strand
TATCCGCGCACCGAAATGCTCGACGTGATCGTGGTGGACGGCCGAGCGGTGGGGATCGTAGTGCGGGATTTGGTGAGCGGGAAGATCTCGTCGCACACGGCCCATGCGGTCGTGCTGGCGACCGGCGGGTATAGCAACGTGTTCTTCCTCTCAACGAACGCGAAGGGCTGCAACGTCACGGCCACGTGGCGGGCGCACAAGCGCGGAGCCGCCTTCGCCAATCCGTGTTTTACGCAGATTCACCCGACGTGTATACCGCCCAGTGGCGAACATCAGTCCAAGCTCACGCTCATGAGCGAGTCGCTCCGGAACGACGGGCGCATATGGGTGCCCGCCGCCTCGGGTGACCGCCGCCCGCCCGACCAGATACCGGAGAGCGGGCGGGACTACTACCTCGAGCGCCTCTATCCCAGCTTCGGAAATCTCACGCCGCGGGACATCGCGTCGCGCAGGGCCAAAGAGGTGGTGGATCAGGGCAGAGGTGTGGGCGAGCTGGGCAACGGCGTGTATCTCGACTTTCGGGATGCCATCTCCCGCCTTGGCAAGGAGGTGATCGAGGACAGATACGGCAATCTGTTTTCGATGTACCGGCAGATCACCGGCGAAGACCCGTATCGAGTCCCGATGCGCATATACCCGGCGCCGCACTACACGATGGGCGGGTTGTGGGTGGACTACGATCTCATGAGCACCATACCGGGCCTCTTTGTGATCGGCGAGGCGAACTTCTCCGATCACGGTGCGAACCGCCTCGGCGCGAGCGCTCTCATGCAGGGCCTGGCGGACGGGTACTTCATTCTGCCCTATACGATCGGCGACTACCTGGCACAGGCCGATCCGCAAAAGGTGGGCGACGACCATGCGGCGTGCAGAGCCGTCGAGGAGGACGTGCGGTCGCGCATACAGAAGCTGCTCTCGGTCAACGGCAGCCGTACGGTGGATTCGTATCACCGCGAGCTGGGCGCGCTGTTGTGGGACAAGTGCGGCATGTCCCGCAATCGCGGCGGCCTGGAGGAAGCCCTGGACCGCATCCCCGCTCTGCGTGAGCAGTTCTGGTCGGACGTGAGGGTACCCGGTGTGGGCGAGTCGTTGAATCAGTCGTTGGAGAAAGCAGGGCGCGTGGCCGATTTCCTCGAGTTCGCGGAGCTCATGTGCCACGATGCATACCAGCGTGAGGAGTCGTGCGGCGCCCACTTCCGGGAGGAGTATCAGACCGTGGAGGGGGAGGCGAAGCGTGACGACGATCGCTACAGCTACGTAGCCGCCTGGGAGTTCGCCGGAGTGGGCGAGCTGCCCAGGCTTCACAAGGAGCCGCTCCACTTCGAGGAAGTGCCTCTCTCGCAGAGGAGCTACAAGTGATGGATTTCGTGCTACACGTTTGGCGCCAGCGGACCGCCCAGGAAGCAGGTCGATTCGAGAGGTACGACGCCAAGGGAATCAGCTCCGACATGTCGTTTCTCGAGATGCTCGACGCGGTGAACGAGGACCTCGTGCTGCGCGGCGAAGAGCCCATAGCGTTCGAGCACGATTGCCGCGAGGGGATTTGCGGTTCTTGCGGCGTGGTGGTAAACGGCGTGCCGCACGGCCCCCAGCGCGCCATCGCCACCTGCCAGCTGCACATGCGGAGCTTCCAGGACGGCGACGAGATCTGGATCGAGCCGTGGCGCGCGCGCGCGTTCCCGGTAATACGGGACCTGGTTGTGGACAGGAGCGCGCTTGATCGGATCATCCAGGCGGGGGGATTCATTTCAGTGCGCACGGGGAGCGCTCCCGAGGCGAACTCTATTCCGGTGCCCAAGGAGACGGCCGACCTGGCGATGGACGCCGCGGCGTGTATCGGGTGCGGGGCATGCGTCGCCGCCTGTCCCAACGCGTCGGCCATGTTGTTCACCGCGGCCAAGGTGTCGCACCTGAACCTCTTGCCGCAGGGTAGGCCGGAGCGGCACGAGCGTGTCCGGAGAATGGTGACACAGATGGATATCGAAGGCTTCGGGAGCTGCACGAATCACGGCGAATGCGAGGCCGCCTGCCCCAAGGAGATCGGCGTCGAGTTCATTGGACGGCTCAACCGGTATTTGTTGCTGTCGGCGGTCTCCTAGTGAGAACCGACTGCCGGATTGATCCTTGAGTTTCTGGCGCGCGTTCGGCCCAGGACTCCTGTGGGCGGCCGCCGCCATCGGTGTCTCACATCTGGTGCAATCCACGAGGGCGGGTGCCGACGCCGGATTCGCCCTGGCCGGCGTGATCCTGCTGGCGCTGATCCTCAAGTACCCCTTTTTCGAGTACGGCCCCCGCTACGCCGCAGCCACGGGCGAGAGTCTGGTGGAGGGATACGACCGCATCGGGCGGTGGGCGCTGTGGCTCTATCTGGGGATCACGCTGGTGACGTCGGTCATCGTGCAGACTGCGGTGATCGTCTTCACGGCATTCCTGATCAAGTTCGTGTTCGGGCTCGACTGGTCCTTGCCCCTGACCGCCGGTGTCCTGATCGGCGCGTGCGCGGCGCTGCTCCGGATCGGGCGCTTCAAGACTCTCGACGTGACCATCAAGGTGATCCTGGTGCTGCTCGCGCTTTCCACGCTCGCGGCCGCCGCCGTCACTCTGCCGCGGGCGGACCTCACGAGCCTCGTCCTGTGGCCCGGGGCGGCCGTAGGAGAACTCGTGCCCTTCGCGTTCTTGCTCGCACTGGTCGGCTGGATGCCGTCCGCAATCGATATCGCGGTGTGGAGCTCCCTCTGGACCCTTGCGAAGAACGAGGTGATGGGAGCGCGGGCGACGGTGGAACACGTGCAGCTGGATTTCCTGCTTGGATACGCGGGAACGGGTATCCTGGCGTTCGCGTTTCTCACTCTCGGGGCCGGGGTGATGTACGGGTCCGGAGCGTCGTTCAGCGACCAGGGAACGGTGTTCTCGACGCAGCTGGTGGAGCTGTACGGCGTGACACTGGGCGAATGGATGCGGCCGGTGGTGATCGTGGCCGTGCTCACGACGATGCTCTCCACCTCGCTCACGGTGGTCGATGGGTTCCCGCGGGCGATCGAACGGTCGTTCCAGCGACTGCTCACGGGGGAGCGAGGTCGGCCCGCTGCGGGGGCCGCGGGCGGTAGGATCTACTGGATCGCGATTCTAGCCCTCTGGGTGGCGACTGTGCTGGTGCTGGCGCTCTTCGTGGGTAGCCTCACGTCGATGGTCGATTTCGCGACGATCGTGTCGTTCATCACGGCACCGGTGCTGGGTTACCTGAACCTCAAAGCGGTCACCGCGCCCGAGGTCCCCGAGGAACACCGGCCCGGCCGCGCTATGTTGGCACTTTCCTGGACCGGGCTCGTGCTCCTGGGCGGGACGGCAGTGGTGTATTTGTATAGGATGGTGTGACGCAGCGCGCAGTGTGGAGTGCGCAGTATGCCGAGGGGGCAGTAGAAGACAGCGCACAGCGTTCAGCGCACTCCGTACCTGGTCAGTTCGCGTACGCGCGCGCTATTTCCGCTAGCCTCTCCCGGATCTCCCCTTCACCGATCCATCTCCCGTTCACCATGACGCCTGCCCTCCGGGCCACGTTGGCGATGTTTCCGAGGGGGTTGCCTTCGACCAGGATGAGGTCGGCGCGCTTGCCTACCGCGATGGTGCCCTCGGTCTCGGACGTGGCGAAGTATCTCGCGATGTTGCGCGTGCCGGTGACCAGTACCTCGTACGGCGTGAGGCCTGCCTCGACCATTACCTGCATCTCGCGGTGGATCGAGAATCCGGGCACACTGAAGATCTGCGGCGAGTCGGTGCCCAGCAGTACGAGGGCGCCGCCATCGTATAGTGCCTCGAGAAGCCTGCGGCGTTTGACGATCACCGCGCGTCCTTCCTCGAAGTCCGCCTCGCTCATGTTGGCGCGCCGGCTGTCGATGGATCTCGTCCAGCGCTCGCGCCATTCGGGTGGCATGTACCGCACTTCGGTTCGTTCCGCGAGCAGCTGCGCCGAGGGTGGGGGCGCGAGAAACGCCGTTTCCCACAGCACTTCGGTCGGGACCACGCCGGTTCCGTGCTCGACTACTGCCTTCACCAGATCGGGGAACCGACTCTCGTCGCCGTCGATCGTCTCCAGCATGTTGTCCATGTGGTCTATCGATGCCTGACCGGCGGCCATGGCCTCGAACGCGTCGAGCTGGTCGGTGATGTGCCCTGCGAAGTCGATACCCACCTCGCGCGCAGTGCGCGCGATCGACATGTACACCCACCGCGAGAGTCCCTCGTGCACCTTGACGTGGTCGTATCCTTCGGCATGGTATTCCCTCACCAACCCGGCGGCATCGCCTGCGCTGGTGACACGGTTGCCGCTCATGGCGGGGCTGGATACGTAGAGCCTGGGGCCGAGCAGCTCGAGCCGCTTGATCTCGTCACGCGCAGCGAGCTGACCGATTGCGCCCTGCATGCCGCGCACCGTGGTGACGCCGTTCGCGACGTACAGGAACAGCACGTTATCCCGGAATTCCCCGGCTTCGGCCGGCAGATGTCCGTGCATTTCCGCGAGGCCCGGCATGAGATACTTGCCTCTCCCGTCGATTTGCGTCACGCTTTGCGGGACGGCAATTTCGGCCGCCGGCCCGAGCTGGACGATTTTCCCCTCCGTCACGAGAACGGTGTGATGCTCGAGCACTCGTTCCATGTCCATGGGGACCACGTTGACGTCAACGAAGGCATGGCTTCCCTGCGCGGCGGCACGGGCAGGGCCCGCGGCTAGCACGAATAGGGCTAGGCCGAAGGTTCCAGGAATGGGCGACCGCATGGGGCGAGACCTCGTGATCTGGGGTCAGCAAATCTCGGCATCGCGGCGCTTCCGCGCTACCGGCGGGCGTCCGCCGCGATTGACGTGTGCCGCGATCGGGCTAAGTTGCTCTGCTCTGAGGCGCCGGTGGGGCGCGCTGGCAATATCACCTAACAGACGGGGCAGCATCATGAGAGTGTTACGTGCAATGTCGCTTGTGGCAGTGGCTGGGTTCGCCGCGGCGTGCGAGGATACGACAGGCATCACGGTTGACGACCTGGTGGGTACCTGGAACGCCACCAAGTTCGAGTACACGAGCGCGGCGAACTCGCTCATAAAGTTCGACATGATTCAGAACGGTGGCGGGCTCACCATAACCGTGAGTGCGGGCGGCTCCTATAGCGGCACCGTGACACTGCCGGGGGGCCTCGGGACCGACAGCATCTCGGGCACCTTTACCATCGTGAATGACACGACGCTGACGCGGGCTGAGACGGGAGAGACACCGGAGAACTACACGTTCTCTCTTGTCGGCAACACGTTCACGTTCACCGATACGACCGAAGAGTTCGACTTCGACTTCGACGGCGTGGATGAGGACGCGACCCTGACCGTGGTGCTGGTGCGCCAATAGGCTCAGCGGCCGGCGGTTTTTCAAGACGCGGGCCTCGCGCGGCTGCACGGGGCCCGTTGTGCGTCTAGTCGGGGGCGGCGTCAGCGGGTCTGGCAGCGGGCCTCATAGACGCCATGAGCGAATCGGCGTCTTCGGGCGCTGCTGTCCAGCGGCTCACCAGCAGTGTCGCGAGGAGCGCCGCGCCGAAGGCGGGAATAAGCTCATAGATCAAGGGCTCGAGCGCGGCCACGTTCTCCCAGATGAAAGTGACGGCGGTTCCGGTCACGAGACCGGCGATCACACCGGCTCGCGTGGTGCGTCGCCAGTAAAGGGCGAGAATCGACGTCGGGCCGATTGCGGCACCCAGCCCCGCCCACGCGAAGAGAACCAGCCAGAAGACTAGTTGCTCCGCCAGGACACCGAAGACGAGTGCCGCACCGACCAACAATACCACCACGATGCGGCTGTAGAGCACGAGCCGTTTCTGCGGCACCTTCTCGCCGCGCCGAATAATCTTCTCGTAGAGATCCCGCACCACGCTCGACGCTGCCACCAGAAGCTGCGAGTCAGCGGTCGAAATGATCGCCGCGAAGATCGACGCCACGACAATCCCGAAGAACGCCGGATGCAGATGCTGCGAAGCGAGTAGCGGGTAGAGCTGCTCGGTGTCGCTGTCCGGCAGCATGGCGGCGTCCGGAAAGTACACGCGGCCGGCGAGTCCGATGAATAGCGCTCCCCACGCCATCACCACGTTCCACACGGTGCCCACGACAGCCGAGTAGCGCAGCTGGTTGGGCTCCGCGATCGACATGTACCGCACGATGATGTGCGGGTTGCCGGGCGAGCCCAGGCCGATCCCCAGAAACCCGATGACCACTCCGGCCGATAGCGCCACTGGGTCGATCGCCGCGGGATCGATTGACTGCAACTCAGCGATGACCGGGCCCAGTCCCCCGCGATCCCCGATCGCGATCAGCGGCACCGCTACGAGCGCCGCGATCATGATGCAGGCCTGAAGCATGTCGGAGAGGCTCACGGCCAGAAACCCACCTATCGTCGTGTACGCCAGGACAATGACCGCGGTCAAGACGACGCCCGTCGTGGGGCTCAGGCCGAAGCTCGCCGCGAACGCTTTGCCGCCGCCCACGAACTGCGCCGACACATAACCCACCATGAAGATCAGTATGATGACGATCAAGACCGATCGAAGGACGCCGCTCTTGTCACCGAACCGTGCGGCGAAGAAGTCCGGCAGTGTCACGCAGTCATGCGCCTCCGCGAACTGACGGATTCGGCGCGCGTAGAACAGGAATAGAAACAGCTCGGTCGTGATGTAGCCGGTGACCGCCCACACCGCCGTGGCGCCTATCGAGTACGCCATGCCCGTCACACCGAGCAGCAGCCACGCGCTGCGACCCGAGACGACGGCCGAGAGCGCCACCACGAAGCGGTGCATCTTGCGCCCGCCCACGAAGAACTCCGAGATCCCGCTCGACGAGAACTTCGCAGCGTAGACGCCGATGCCGATCACCACGGCGAGATAGACGACGAAAGAGGCGACCGCGTACGGGTTGGCGGTGACTACGACTGCACCCAACTCCTGCACGCTACCGCTCGCGGCGGCCGACGACCCACGCCAGGGCGAGGGCCGTTGAGATGATGGCCAGGGGGAGGGCGAACATCGCGAGGTAGAACGGTAGCATCGTGTTGCGCCGGCTGAGGTGTGAGGGAATGTTATGCACCGAGTGAGTGTTCGTGAAGGTGAGCGATGAGTGAGATACGCGTGCTGACGGCATCAGATGTGCGCACCGCGCTTCCCATGCATGCGGCCATCGACGCGATGCGGGATGCGTTCACCCAGCTCGCGGCGGGCGAGGTCGAGGTGCCTCTGAGGACGCGGATCGAGCTGCCCGAGCGCGACGCCGTAACACTCGTCATGCCTGGGCGCGCACCGGTGCCCTTCGGGCTGGGGGCAAAGCTGGTGTCGGTATTCCCCCAGAACCCGCAAGTGGGGCTCGCGCTCATTCACTCGGCCCTGATCCTCATGGAACCCGAGACGGGGTGCGTGGCTGTAGTCCTGGAGGGCGGATCGCTCACGGCGCTCCGTACAGGTGCCGCGAGCGGTCTGGCGACCGATATCCTTGCCCGACGGGATGCGAGACGGGTAGCGATCATCGGATCCGGGGTGCAGGCCCGCGCTCAGCTCGAGGCGGTTTGCTGCGTGCGGGAGATCGAGAGGGTCAGCGTTTACTCGCCCGACGCTCGCCACGCCGAACGATTCGCCGAGGAGATGACGGGCAAGAACGGTGTTCCCGACGCGGTCGGCGTTGCGTTCTCGGCGAGTCAGGCGGTCTCGGCTGCTCACGTGATCTGTGCCGCCACGAACTCGGTGTCGCCGGTGCTCGCCGCGGGTGACGTCTCACCCGGCGCTCACGTGAACGGCATCGGGTCGTTTCGTGTGGATATGCGCGAACTCGACCCTGAGCTGCTAGGCAGGGCGCTGGTCGTGGTGGACCGGCGCGAGGCGGCGCTGTCCGAGGCGGGAGAGGTGATCGAGGCGGTGGAGCGGGGGCTCGTTGCGGAGGACGAGCTGGTGGAGCTGGGCTACCTGGTGACGGGCGCTGTTGCCGGTCGGACGTCCCATGACCAGATCACCGTGTTCAAGTCGGTGGGGCTCGCGGTGCAGGATCTGGTGGCGGGGGCACGCGCCGTGGAGCGGGCCGAGCGCGCGGGGCTGGGCGTGGTCGTGGACTTCTGAGCTTCGGAGCCGTGTGCCCGATTGGTGATAGCGGTCTGGCGGGCAGATGAGCCAGGTCGTATTGTAGGTACCCTAGATCACGCCTCTATGGATGTCTCAGAGCGGCTGAGGGCCGCCCTTGCCGGCCGCTATGAGATCGAGCGTCAAGTCGGTGCCGGCGGGATGTCCCTCGTGTACTTGGCCCGCGATCTCAAGCACGGCCGGGCCGTCGCGATCAAGGTCTTGCGCCCGGAGATCAGTGCCTCTCTCGGCCAGGATCGCTTTCTGCGCGAGATCCAGATCGCGGCAAAGCTGCAACACCCTCATATCCTGCCCCTCTACGATTCCGGCGAAGCAGAGGGCCTCCTGTATTACGTGATGCCGTTTGTGGAGGGCGACACTTTACGCGAGCGCCTCTTACGACATCGCCAGCTGGCGGTTGACGACGCCCTATCGATCACGAGGGATGTGGCCGAAGCCTTGCAGCACGCCCACGAGCTGGGTGTCGTGCACCGCGACATCAAGCCCGAGAACATCATGTTCAGCGGTGGGCACGCCGTGGTCACCGACTTCGGGATCGCCCGTGCGTTGAGCGTTGCCGGCGGTGCTCAGCTCACGAGCTCGGGAGTCGCCATTGGCACGCCCGGGTACATGAGCCCCGAACAGGCGACGGCGGCGGAGGTGATAGACGGCCGCACGGACATCTACTCTCTCGCTTGCGTGCTGTACGAGATGCTTTCAGGCGAACCGCCGTTCACGGGTCCCACGCCGCAGGCCGTCATCGCGCGGCAGATAAGTGAGAGGCCTCCCTCGTTGCAGATCGTGCGGCCGACCGTGTCGGGTGAGTTGGAGCACGCGTTGACGAAGGCACTCGCCAAGGTGCCGGCCGATCGGTATGCCACGGCGATGGAATTCGCCGTAGCGTTGCCGCGTCCCTCGGCGGCGGCCCGGCCGGTGGGCCTCAGCGGTTTGCGCGGACACGGTTGGCGGGCCGCGGTGCTGTCGGTTGTTGCCCTGCTTGCGGCGCTGGGCATCGTGATTGCGCTTTCGGTGAATCGGCCGGCGGTTGGACCCCCTGAGGAACCGGCGTTGGATCCCCACCGTGTGGCTGTGCTCTATTTCACCGATCGTAGCGAGGGGGGGCACCTGAGTTATCTCGCTGCGGCGTTCACGGAGGACCTCATCGATGTGCTGAGTCAGGTGGGAGCGCTCGCTGTGGTGCCGCCCAGCGGTGTCTGGGCGTTCAGGGGAAGGCAGGAACCCACGTCCAAGATCGCGCGCGACCTTCGTGCGGGAACGCTCGTTGACGGCAGTGTGAGCGGCGCCGGCGACGCATTACGAGTCACGGTGCGATTGATCGACGCTGCGAAGGATGTCGTCCTCGAGACCAGAATGCTTTCTGCAGTGCAGGAAAATGTGCTGGCGTTGCGGGATGCGGTGGCCGACTCGGTGTCGCGGTTCCTGCGCAGGCGACTCGGAGAGGAAATCCGATTACAGGTGAGGCAGGCAGCCACCGACAATGCCGAGGCTTGGGACCTGGTGAAGCGCGCGGAGGATTTACGGAGGGAATACGAAAACTTGCGTGGAGCCGGCAGCACCGGTGCGGCCGCCGCGGCACTTGAGCAGGTCGATTCGCTTCTCGCTGGCGCGGCCTCGCTCGATCGTGGTTGGGGAGAGCCGCTAGTGCTGCGGGGCTGGCTCGCGCTGGAACGTGCCGAGCTCATCGCAGCGCAGGCTGTCGCCGGCGATTCACTCGCTCGGGGCAGGGTCTTCTCGGAGTTGAACCGGGCTATTGCGTACGCGGAGCAGGCCGTAGAGTTGAATTCACGCGATGCCGATGCTCTGGAGCTGCGGGGTACCGCGACGTATCGCTTGTGGCTGTCGCCCGCGAGCGCGGGAGCGGGTGAGCTGGGGGAGCTGCTGGCGGCGGCCGAAAGGGACCTTCGGGAGGCAGCGAGTCTCCACAGCTGGCCCGCGCGCAGTCTCAGCACCCTGAGCGATCTGGTGCGGCGCAAAGGGGATTTCCGGGAGGCGATGCGTCTCGCCGAGGCGGCCTACGACGCTGACCAGTTTCTGGCAGAGGCCAGACAGGTCACGTTTCAGCTCGCTCAAGCTGCGCTGGATGTGGGCCGATACTCGGACGCGGCGCAGATATGTGACAGTGGGCTCGTGCGTTTCCCGGATGATCGCCGGTTTTATCCGTGTGCACTGACCGTTCTGGGGGCCTCCCAGACGTCGGCGCCGGATGTCGAGAGGGCCTGGCGGTTGGCCGACAGGATGGCGGATCTCACACCGCCGGACACGAGGGACCTCAACTGGGCGGCCGGCAGGGGGCAGGTGGCAGTGGTCCTCGCGCGTGCGGGCCTCGCCGACAGCGCGCTCGCAGTTCTCGAGATGGCTCGCGAGTCCACGCCTTGGAGCGATCCCCGGAGTGCAATCCTCGAGGGCTACTACGAGGCCGTGGTCTGGCTGAAGCTCGGCGAGCCCGACAGCGCCCTGGTTGAACTCGAGCGTCACCTGCGACGCAATCCACAGCGCAGGTCGTACATTGCGCAGGAATCCTGGTTCGGCGAACTGCACGGCGATCAGCGCTTCCGGGAGCTCGTCGATACTTTGAGCCGTCGGCGGTAACAAGACCGCTCCTCGCACTGCGCCAGCAGCCTGCAGCGCGAGGAACGATGTCCGGGCCGGCGCTCAGAACACGATTATGTCTGGGTCTGACGACGGGTTCTGGCCGACCTTGAGCTTATATGGATACTTGTCTTTGTCGGCGCGCCTCTTGACGCGGGCGATCACGTACCGACCCCGTGACTTGTAGCTCTTTTTCCGGGTGGGGTACTTGTTCACGAATCTCACCTCGAAGTTGTCGTGGTCGCAGTACCAGAGCAGGAGCGCTCCCCGGGCCGCGCGAGCCCGGTTGGGATTGGCATTGTTGCCGGCCGTTACTTTGATTGGGACAGCTTTCGCCATTTTCTCCTCCTCGGTCAGTGTTCACCTGCATCCCGGTACTCCGTATCTGAGGCTCGTTCACACAGGCACGGAGGTAACACGGTTATCCCAGCAAGCCGGCAAGCTCTCCGCCGCTCCCCGGCCGCTCCCCCGCGTTCTTCGCCAACGCCCGGCTCAATGCCGACTCCACGTGTTCCGGAATGTCCGGGCGGACAACTCTCGCCGACGGCGGCCGCTCTCTCACGTGCTTGGCCATAACCGCCTGTGCCGAGGCGCCGGTGAAGGGCGGCTCACCGATTAGCATCTCGAACACCACGCACGCCAACGAGTACACGTCGCTGCGGCCATCCAGCTCGGCGGCGCCGCTCGCCTGCTCGGGACTCATGTAGTGCGGCGTCCCGACCACGAGCCCGCTGGACGAAATTCTGTCGCCTGCGGCCTCGAGCATCGCTTTCGCGATCCCGAAATCGCAGATGAGCGAGCGGCCGCCCTCGAACACGATGTTGCCCGGCTTGATGTCGCGGTGAACGATCCCCTGCGAATGAGAGTAGTCGAGGGCGGCGGCCACATCGCGTGCGATGGCGATTGCATCCTCCAGCGAGAGCCGCTCCTCTTTCTCCAGCCGCCCCTTCAGCGTTCCACCAGTGGCGCACGGCATCACGTAGTACACCACACTGCGCTCCTCGCCCGAGTCGATGAGCGGCAAGATGTTGGGATGCACCAGCCTGGAGAGAATCGAGACCTCGCGATGAAAGCGGTCGCCCACAAGGGTCACCGCGAACTCTGGCTTGAGCACCTTGATCGCGACCGCACTACCGCTCTCGCGCTCCCGCCCGAAGAACACGTCGGCCATCGTCCCGCGGCCGAGTACATAGTCCACATCGTAACGCTCGGCCAAGGTACGGCGAACGACCTGGAGATCGATTGCCACACACACACCGCCTCGGTCTCGCGTCGGCCGTTCCAATATGTTGCCCGGACCGGGAGCGCGATAGAGCGCGGGCAGCATTCCGACGTCGGCCTACAGAGCCGCGCTCTCCTCCAGCTCCTTGCGCCCCGTCTCGGGCAGCAGCCACAGAATGAGCCCCAATGCCACAAGCACGGAGATCGCCGTGAGAGATACCGCGTTCCCCCAGCCGATCCGCTCGGCACCCTCGGCCACGACCCACGGGGCGATTACGTAGCCGATCCTACCCAACAGGTTGTTGGACCAGGCGAACGCGTCCGCCCGCATCTCGGTGGGGAACAGCTCGGTGGTGAACGCGTTGAGTAACGTGAGCAGGGCGATCGCCGCGAAGATCGCCGCCATGAGACAAACAGTGAGCAACCAGAATCCCGAGAGCTGGTAGGCCATGACGACGAATGCGGCGGCGACCCTGCCGCCGACCCCACTTGTCCAACAGCTTGCCGACGCTGAACACGAAAGGCAGCGCCACGAGCGACGCGATCGCCACGGCGAGCCCAACCTGCGCGTCCGTGAAACCGCGCTCGTTGACTGCGAACTCCTTCCAGAACAGCACCGCCGTGTTCGTGCACACGTACGTCAGCCCCCAGATGAGAGCGAGCTGCAACACGCGGTTGCGATAGGGCGACTTGAGGATCGCCAAGAGCGGGCGCCTGGACTCGGAGCGGGTCGCCGCCTACGCGGCGCACCGCGATGTCTCTCGGAGGCCGCGGCGGGCGTAGGCGAGCAGCAGGAGCGGAAAGATGCCGA
>JBHIEQ010000033.1:0-12799 GCA_046760725.1 Gemmatimonadales bacterium | reverse complement strand
CGGGCTGACCGCGTCTCGGACCGTCACGACCGTATCTGCGTCGCCCGCCACGCGAACTCGAGTGCATCCCTTCCCCAACCGGGACTCCTCGCGACACCGACCGCGAATACGGTGGGCCGCCCGTACTCCGGAGGTGTGGTAGTCCACATGAGCAGGGCGGCACACAGCGCGTACACGCCCGGTTGCGCTGCCTGGAGCAGGAACTCGCCATACTCGCCGCTCAACGTCTCGGCCACTGTTCGGCCGTTCGGGACTGCGAGCGAGACACTAGACCCCCGGAGTCGCTCGTCGGTGTTCACTACCGCCACGACCCCGCGCACCGCCTGCGCCCCAAGCGGCGGCGCCACGGCTACGATCGTGATGCCTAGAAGGCCGATACCTACCGGGTGTCGCAGGCTCATGAAGTTCTCGCCTTGAGCGCCGAGCGCGAGCGCTCGTCCACGGACTATAATACAGACCTTCATACACCACGCCCCGAGCAGCGATGCCCGAGCAGCGACCCGACGCCCGATACGCTATACCCGACACCGATCGGTACCCCGAGTACCGCTCGCACTACCGCCCGCGCACCCGGACGGGCTTGATCGCCGTGGTCTCGTTTCTCCTGCTCTTCGCCCTCACACAACCGCCCGCGGTCTATCTCATCGGCAACAGGATCGAGCCGCGCGTCCTGGGGATGCCATTCCTTTATACCTATCTCCTCGTCATTTACGTAACGCTCATCGGCGTACTCATGTGGGCGCAGCGGCGGAGGATCTAAGGTGGAACCGTGGGTGGTAGCCACGGGCTTGATCTTTGCCTACCTCCTGGTGACGATCGTCCTGGGCGTCATCGCCAACCGCAAGCTCACCGTGGACCTCGAGGACTTCTTGCTGTACGGCCGCAGGGCCGGGTTCATCGTGCTGTACCTCACGGTCGTGGCCACCTACCACTCGGCGTTCGCGTTTCTCGGCTCGGGCGGGTTCTTCTACACACACGGCATAGGCTTCTGGGACGCTGGAGCCTGGACGATACTGGTGGGTGCGATCACGTACGTCCTGGGGAGCCGCATCTGGGCGTTGGGCAAGCGGTTCGGATACGTGACGCCGGCCGACATGTTGGCCGACTTCTACGAGAGCGAGGCCGTGCGAGTGACGGTGGCCGTGGTATCCGTGCTGTTCACCGTGCTCTACATCCAGGTTCAGGCACAGGGGCTGGGCTACATCATCTCCGCCGCATCCGGCGATAGGATCTCTTTCGAGCTGGGCACGTTGATCCTGCTCGCCGTCGCGGCGCTCTACCTCATGGCCGGCGGGCTGCGCGCGGTCTATTGGACCGATGTGCTTCAGGGAGTCTGGATGTACGTCGCGGTGTGGGTGGGCGCGCTCGTCATCGCCTTCAAGCTGTTCGGCGGACCGTTCGAGCTATGGGAGCGGGTCACGGCGGAGAGACCGGATCTTCTCACACTGCCCGGACCTCAGGGCTTCTTCACGCCCGGCATGTGGTTCGGGATGATGGTGGTGTTGTCGTTCGGGATTGTTTTCCAACCGCACATCATGATCCGATATTACACGGCCGTTTCGGGCAACACCATCAAGTGGCTCGGTGCCACGACGCCGATCTTCCTGATGACGCTGTACATCCCCGCGGCGCTCGTGGGGTTGGGCGGGGCGGTCGCGATGCCCGACATCGCCCACCCCGACCGGATCTTCCCGGAGTTGCTGTTCAACCACGCACCGGCGTGGCTTACCGGAGTGATTCTCGCGGGGGCGACGGCGGCGGCCATGTCCACGCTCGACTCGATTCTCCACTCCAACATGACCGTGCTCACGAGGGACGTGTATCAGCGCTACATCGCTCCCCAAGCGAGCCCGGCGCATTACATCCTGGTCGGGCGGAGCATCGTGCTTGGGTTGCTTGTGGTGGGGTATGCCCTCTCCGTAACGTCGGCCGAGTTCCTAGTGGTTCTTGTGGCTCTCTCCGGTGCTGGGGCATTGCAGCTCATGCCGGCGATCATGGGCGTCTGTTTTCCGACCAGACGTCTCGTCACGAGGAGCGGCGTTCTCGCCGGGATCGCCGTGGGTCTTGTCACGCTTTACGTGACGCTCATCGTGGTACCGCACCCTCTGGGCCTGCACGGCGGCGTGTGGTCGGTCGTCGCGAACTTTCTAGTGACAATGGCGGTCTCACGGGTCACTCGCACTCCGTGCGCTGCGACCGTGCAGCGCGTGCATGGTGAGATCGAGCGATTTGTGTATGGAGGGGCGGGAGCGTGACTAACGCAGCGCTTCAGCGAGCAGCGCGATGGCACCCACAGCACCCACCCAGAAGGCGAACGACCATTTGATCAAGTCGCCGAAGCGGCGCTCGAACCGGACCTCCTGCTGGCGCATCTCCTCGCGCAATTCGGCGAAGCCGACCCGCATCTCCTCGTGGGACCCGGCGAGCGTGGTATCGGCCCTTGCGAAACCGGCCTGCATCTCCTCACGCACCCTGGCCAGACCGGCCTGCATCTCCTGTCTGAGTTCGGCCAGGTCGGCCCGCACGGTTTCCCCCGCTGCCGCCCGCTGGGCTTCCACGTCGTTGACCCAGTCCACGAGATCCTCGGCCGCCTCCTTGCCCAAAACTCGGTCGAGCTCACGGGACAATCACGGCGGCAACAGAAGTCCTCAACCATGCGTGAGCGATTCGTGCGTGGGGGGCGTGAGCGAAGACGCTTGGTGCCACAGGACTGCAATCGGCCTTCCGAGGGCGACTCGCGCAAGAAGCCGTCAGTAGCGCACAAGGTCAAGGAGCACAACGCTCTGCACATCCAACCCGTCCCGCTGGAGTCCCAGGGTGTACTCCTCACGCTCCCAGCTCGTTGAGAACCCCCTGACCCACACCCAACCGACCTGATCTCCCACGACGGAAGAGAATCTCGGACGGTCGTCAGCAAACATCAGACTGGTCATCCGCTCCCGTATCGCGGACGGGAACGCGCTCACTCCTCGCGTCGAGAACATCCGCTTGTGTTGATCCGTAACGGGGTTCTGGGTTAGCAGCCCACCTAACCACGGGACGGAGTCGTCCGCGGAGGTCGTAGTACCTCACGCGACCGACGCGGCAGCGCGTGCCCTCTATTCCTTGGTGCAGATCTCGCAGCACCAATTTCCTTCGGGACAGATCTCGCCCAAGCACTTGTACCAGTTGAGACCATAGACTTCCGCCAGGCCATTGCAGTGACCTCACCACTCATACCCGCTCGCGCGCGGAACGGTCAGGCTCGCTACCCTCCAGGCCAGATGCGGAGCAGGACCACGCCGTGGCCGGGCACGCGGGCGCGGAACCTGGTGCCGAAGTCCTCCCCAGGGTCCACGTGGACGCCCAGGTCTCGCCGCTCCCAGAGGTCACGCACACGTGCCGGCCCCGCAGGAATGCTGATATCGCTCCACCTTACGTAGAGCTCGAGCGAGTCAGGGCGCAGGTTCAGCATCGCCACCGCGCGGGATCCATCGGCCAGCGGCTTCACCCAGACCTGTCCGCCGTAGCCCCGGTCCATAATCACGCGCGCCTGCGCGCCGAGCGAGTCCTGGTTGACCGCAATGACTGCGGGGTTCGTCAGGATGGAACGCGTCTCCTCACTCATTTTCCGGAGATCGTTGCCTGCCATGAGGGGTGAAGCCATCATCGCCCACATGGCGAAGTGCGCCCGATACTCGTCGAACGTCATGCCGCCGTTTCCGACCTCCAGCATGTCAGCGTCGTTCCAGTGTCCCGGGCCCGCGGCTTCCCAGTGCGGCGCATTTGCGTTCATGATCCAGACGACGCTTTGCCAGCCGTCCCAGATGTCGCCGGTCACACGCCAGAGCTGCCCGATACCGCGAGCCCACTCCCAGGGCCGATTCCTCCCCCACTCGCAAATGCTCAACACGATAGGCCGGCCCGTAGCATCGAGCGCTTCGCGGAACGCTTTGTACTGGCTCTGAGCGTCGAGCGAGTCCGCGTGGCACCAGTCCACTTTGACGTAATCCACACCCCACGCGGCGTATGTTTGTGCGTCCTGAAGGAAGTGCCCGTATGAACCGGGTCGCCCCTGGCAGGTCTTGGGACCGATATCGGTGTAGAGACCGAACTTGAGCCCCTTGGAGTGGACGTATTCGGCGAGCGCCGCTATCCCCGAGGGGAACCGCTCAGGATCAGCCACGATGGTTCCGTCGTCCGTCCGGTCCACCTGCCAGCAGTCGTCGATCACCACGTACTCGTAGCCCACGTCCCGCATGCCACTCGCGACCATCGCGTCGGCGGTCTCGCGGATCAGGGACTCGCTCACGTCGCACGCGAACCTGTTCCAGCTATTCCAGCCCATGGGCGGCGTGAGCGCGAGGCTCGAGCCGGGCGGTTCGGGAGCCTGGCACGCGATGGCGATCGCAGCGCCGACCGCGGCAACGGGGAGCTGTGCGAATCTTGACATGGAGAACCCGAATCCTGTGGGCGAAGTGACCTCGCAATAATCTGCGCATGGGGAGAGAAGGCGGGAAGGCCGAGGGCCACGCGCCGCCGCGCATTCGGCCACCTCGAGCCGCTCCTCCTTCGGCATGGTCCGGATGAGGCCGAGGTATCGCGCGTGGGTGGCGTTGTCGGTGTCCATGGGTCCCGTCAAGGGATCAAGAGACGCCGGCCGTACCGGCCGGGCGCGAGGGAACCGAGCCGACGTGTCCAGTATAGTGGCACCCGAGGGGAGGGCAAACGGTTCATCCTCGCGACAAGGGCGCTGGCAGTCCCAGCCGTTTGACCGTAAGTTACAACTGGACAGTAATTCTGACCAGGAGGAACCGTGCCGAAGACCGTGGGTGCCGCGCGTTTCAAGGAGCAGTGCCTTTCCCTAATCGATTCGCTGGATCCCGAGGGGATAGTGATCACGAAGCACGGCAAGCCCGTGGCGCGGCTGGTGCCGATCGAGAGCGAGTCCGGCGAGTTGCTCGGAGCGCTCGCCGGCAAGTTGAAGATCCACGGGGACATCCTCTCCACGGGTACGGTGTGGGATGCTCAACCTTGACACGCACATGCTGCTCCACGCGCTGGGCGGCACACTGCGAGCTGCCGAGCGCCGCCTCCTCGCCGGCGACCTCTGGAGCGTCTCCGCCATTGTGCGCTGGGAAATCTGCAAGCTTCAGCAGCTCGGCCGCATCGAGCTGGATATCGATCTTCCAGAGGTCAAGCGAGCGTTGAGCCGCGTCCACACCTGGCCGCTGACGTGGGAGATCTGCCGTGCAAGCTGCCGGCTCGATGTGCGCGGCGATCCGGCGGACGAACTCATCGCGGCGACGAGTCTCGTGCACAACGTCCCGCTGGTCACCCGGGACAAACGGCTGCGCCGCTCGAAGCAGATTCCCCTCGCCAAGGCATGAGGCGACACGTGAGGCGGACGCGTCGCCGTGGCGCCTGCGCGCCGAGCGCCCCGTAACCTTCCTACTCACAATCACGGAGTCGCGGTCATCACGTCCAAGTTAGCGTGGACCCGCTCTTTCCACCCGGTAAAGCTCGACGGTCTCCACCTCCATTGCCGACTTGCTGAGAAGCAGAACGTGGTGCACCGACGCGTCCAGTACGGTGGCGCCAGCGGGAACGCTCACACTCCCCAGTGCCTCGTCCTCCACGTCGAACACATACCAATCAACGCGCTCGGTTGTGGGTTCAGGATACATGCGGACCCAGAGACGATCCAGCCGATCACCTACCAGGCGCGAGAAGGCCGGGAATGTGTTGCGCGCAGGAAGGGACCGAACGACTCGCCGCTGCCATTGGGAGGAGCCGCCGTCCGAGCTCAGGTCCGGCCAGTCGCGGAACGGACAGCGTGTCTAGCCTGATCTGCCGTTCCGCATCCACATGTTGTGATAGAACGCTGCGTGCAGCGATCTCGGCACGAATAATGCGCTCAAGCGAACCATCAGCAGGTCTCGTCGCAGCAATTCACCATCTGGAGCAAATTGCACGAGCGTGGACGTGAGTCTGTCCATGGCGGCGACTCCCGATGGACTCCGACCAAGCCAAATCAGACTTCGGAACTCTTCGGGCCCTCCACCCCGTCCCCCGACCCGACGGGTCAACGCGCCCGACATGTCAAAGAAGCGGATTTCGTCGGAAGCCCGATCTGCGATCGCCACGCCGTCGCTGAGGATGACTCCACCTACCACCCACGCCGTACAGATCGTGGCCGCTGACCTCCGGATCCACGCCGATCCCAGGACCGGATGCTCGGACAGCTTCCAGGATTCCACCGTCGCACGCCACCCGTTCTCGTGCGAGACAATAGCGACCCCCGCGCTGTCGTATCGCATGACGTCGCCCCCCGTCCTCTGGCCTCTGTTCGCCCCTTCGGTCTCACAAGCGAGGGACACGGCGATGCCGACGGCGATCCATGCTGCAATGACGTGAGCGCCTTCCCGGTACGGTCGGCTGCGTGAGCACGAACGGCCCTCGCTGCTCACTGCACCGCTTTTGTTAGCCGTCCGACGCATGCGTACCAAGGTAGGTTCTCGCGCAAAGCGCCGGCCAGCTCTGGTCATGCTGGCCCCGGTGGCACCTTGACCAGGGGCGTACAGCTTCCGATCCTCACCGTGAACTTCGCTGACTTCCGGCGCGTGAACGGACTTGAAGTGATCGGCTACCGCGAGCATGCTCCCGCACCAGATGAACCATAGACCCTCGGGGCGACACTCGTAGCCGCTCGCCACATGCACCGCGCGCCTCTGCACAAGGGCCGGAGCGGATCTTGACCAAGAAACAACGCCTCGTAATCGGGATCGACACCGGCGGCACGTTCACCGACTTCGTCGTGGTCCAAGAGGGCGGGCTCCGCATCCACAAGGAACCGTCAACGCCCGAGAACCCTGCGCGCGCGGTGCTCGCTGGGCTCGAGCAGCTACTCGACGGCCACTCGGCGGACATCGTGCACGGCTCGACGGTCGCCACCAACGCGCTGCTCGAGCGGCGAGGAGCGCGTACCGCGCTAATCACGACCGCCGGCTTCGAGGACGTGCTGGAGATCGGGAGACAGACCCGGAGCGCCATCTACGACCTCGATGTGCGGAAGGCACCCCCACTTGTACCCGCAGACCGCAGGATCGGCGTGAAGGAGAGAATCGGCCCGCACGGGGAGGTAATCCGGCCGCTCTCGGGCGAGGAGGTGCGGGCCACCGCCCAGCGCATACGTGCGTTGGGCGTCGAGTCAGTGGCAATCTGTCTCCTGCACTCGTACGCCAACCGCGCACATGAAAAGCAGCTCGAGGAAGCTCTTGCCCGCGAGATCGACGCGTTCGTCACCGCGTCGCACGTAGTGCTGCCGGAGTTCCGCGAGTACGAGCGGTGCAGCACCACCGTGGTCAACGCCTACGCGGGCCCCGTGATGCACCGCTACTTGTCGAGCCTCGCAGCTGAGCTCGATCCCGACCGCGTGCGCATCATGCAGTCGAACGGCGGGATCATGTCGCTCGCGGTGGCGCGCCATCATGCCGTGCAGACGATCCTCTCGGGTCCCGCAGGCGGCGCCGTGGGCGGGTTCGAGGTGGGACGGCGCGCCTCTTATCGGGACGTCATCACGTTCGACATGGGGGGAACGAGCACGGACGTCTCGCTCTGCTCAGGCGGTCTCGGTCACACGGCGGAAGCAGTGATCGGAGAGGCGCCCATCAAGGTGCCCGTGATCGATATTCACACAGTGGGCGCGGGCGGGGGCTCGATCGCGTACCGCGATCCCGGGGGTTCCCTCAGAGTGGGACCGCGAAGCGCCGGGGCCCATCCCGGACCCGTTTGCTACGGGAGAGGCGGAAGGGAGCTGACGGTCACCGATGCGAATCTGGCATTGGGGCGGCTCTCCGCCGAGCATTTCCTGGGAGGCGGGCAAACACTAGCGACCGAGCTGGTGACTGAGCGGCTCGACAGGTTCGCACGCGAGATGTCGCTCTCGCCCGTCGCCGCCGCTGAAGGCATCATTCGTGTCGCCAACGCGACGATGGAGAGAGCCATCCGCGTGATCTCTCTCGAAAGAGGATACGATCCGCGCGACTTCGCTCTGGTCTGTTTCGGAGGAGCGGGAGCGATGCACGCGGCCGATCTCGCCCGCGGGCTCGGCATACCGTGGGTGATCGTCCCCCAGGCCGCGGGCACGCTGTCGGCACTGGGGATGCTGCTCGCGGACTTCGTGCGCGACTACTCGCAGACGGTGATGCTGCCGGTGTCGGGCACCGCTCCCAAAGATCTCGAGGCCGCCTTCCTTCGCCTTGAGGAGCGCGCAGGGCATGAGTTCGCCGCCGAGGGCTTCACCGAAAACGAGGTCGCGATCGAACGCGCGCTCGACATGCGCTACGTGGGTCAAGGATACGAGCTATCCGTGCCGATGAGCGAGAGCTTCGCGCAGGCGTTTCACGAAACTCATACGCGGAGATACGGTTACGCCGATCCCGCCCGCCCCACCGAGATAGTGAACGTGCGGATCCGCGCCGCAGCACGGACCGAAAAGCCGAAGCTTCCGGAACGCGAGCCGGGGCCCGAGGATGCGTCACACGCAGTCATCGGCGAGCGATCCATAGTGTTCGACGGCAAGCCGCACGACTCGTGCCTCGTCGATCGCGCCAAACTCGCTCCCGGCAACTCGCTTGCGGGCCCCGCTCTCATAGTGGAGTACAGCACGACTACCGTGGTGCCACCCGACTTCCGCTGCACCGTGGATCGTTGGGAAAATCTAGTACTCGCGCCGAGAGAGAGCGGATGAGTCAGGCGAGCTGGGACCCAATCGTCCTCGAGATCTTCCGCAACCTGTTCTACTCGGTGGCGGAGGAAATGGGTGTGACGCTCTGCCGCACCGCCTTTTCACCCAACATCAAGGAGCGGCGCGACTACTCCTGTGCGGTCTTCGACGGCGACGGCCGCATGGTGGCACAGGGTGAGCACATGCCCGTGCATCTGGGCTCGATGCCGCTCTCGGTCGAGGCGGCGATCAAACACGTCCGCATGGACCCCGGAGACATGGCGATCGTGAACGATCCATTCCGGGGGGGAACGCATTTGCCGGATATTACACTGGTGCAGCCGGTGCACCTCGGGAGCGACGAGGCTCCCACGTTCTACGTCGCCAACCGCGCGCACCACTCCGACGTGGGCGGGATGACTCCCGGATCGATGCCGCTCTCGCGATCGATCTATCAGGAGGGAATCCGCATCCCTCCCCTGAAGCTGGTTCGCCGCGGTGAGGTGGTTCACGACGTCATGCAGTTGATCCTGGCCAACGTTCGCACGCCAACCGAACGCGAGGGCGATCTAACGGCCCAGATAGCTTCCAACCGGACGGGCGAGCGGCGACTGGGCACCATCGCCGAGAAATACGGGCGCGAGACCGCGAGCGACTACATGCGGCACCTCCAGGACTACGCTGAGCGGATCACGCGGGAGGCCATCAAGTCGATCCCGGACGGCAGCTACACGTTCCAGGACGTGATGGACGACGACGGCCAGAGTAACGGGCCGTTGCCGATCGTGGTCACGATCACGATCGACGGCGATCGCGCGCGCATCGATTTCACGGGCACCGCACCGCAGGTGCAGGGGAGTGTGAACGCGATCTACGCGATCACGCTCTCGGCCGTCATGTACTGCTTCCGGGTGATCGTCCCCTTCCCCGTTCCGTCTAACCACGGCACCATCCGTCCGCTGGAGGTAATCGCGCCCGAGGGAACGCTCGTGAACGCTCGTCCGCCTGCAGCCGTTGCGGGCGGCAACGTGGAGACATCGCAGCGGATAGTGGATGTCGTTCTGGGAGCGCTTGCCCAGGCGATTCCCGATAGGATCCCCGCTGCGAGCTCGGGCACGATGAACAACTTGACGCTGGGCGGCACCGATCCTAGGACCGACCAAGACTTCGCCTACTACGAGACGATCGCGGGAGGGATGGGCGCCAGGCCTTCGGCCGACGGGCTGGATGCGACACACTGTCACATGACGAACAGCCTCAACACTCCGGTGGAGGCATTGGAGCACAGCTATCCGTTCAGGGTCCGCACGTACGGGGTGCGGCGCGGCTCGGGCGGCAAGGGCCGTTACCGTGGGGGCGACGGCATCCGTCGCGAGATCGAGGTTCTCTGTCCAGCTCAGATCACGATACTGAGCGACCGGCGGGTGCATGCGCCCTACGGGCTGCAGGGAGGCGCTGCCGGCACACCGGGTCGCAACGTGCTGATCGACGCCGAAGGCGAGCGGGAGTTGCCCTCCAAGGCGAGCGTCTGGGTCGAGAAGGGAGCGGTGATCAGGGTCGAGACGCCGGGGGGCGGAGGGTACGGGGCGGCTCGAACTCGCTGACACTCGCGGCGTCTCCCCCTTCCTGACATCCACTTGACGGGTCCCGAGCACCGTTGAGGCGGATCGGCAACGCTCGTCCGCTTCAAGGAGGAAACCATGTGGACCCGATCGCTCAAGATTCTCAGCGCCCTGGCGGCAGTACTGACCATTCCACAGGCAGCGCTCGAAGCTCAGACGACCTACCCCGACAGCGTGCACTTCATCCGCCGCAACCTCGGTGGTCCGCGCATGGGTGTCACGTTCGTCACGGGGGATCTGGCCGACAGTCTGAACAATCGTGACATGGGTCAGCTGCTGAGCCAGTTCGGCTGGCACTTCGAGTACCAGGTGATCCCGGAGGGCGGCGGACCGCAATTCGTGATCCAGTTCGTGCCGCTCCTCGCCGGAGTGGAGTACGGCAAGCTCATCCCAAGTGCCACGCTCGTAATGGGAATCCGCTTCCCGCGCGGATGGGAGTTCGGACTCGGGCCCAACGCGCTCTTGGTCGGCGGGACCGACATTCAGGGCGTCGATGACATCGGCGACGCGGTCGAGACCGCCCTTGTAATGGGCTTGGGGAAGAGCTTCGACTACGGCGGCGTGAGCATCCCGCTCAACGTGGTGTATGCGCGGAATCCCAGAGGCAACCGGTTCAGCCTGATCTTCGGCTACGCCATCCAGCGGCGAGTGCAGCGCCCCAGGTGAGCAGTCGGACAACAGAGGACATCATGTAGATCCCTTCCGAGCGGGACTGGGTGAGACGTCTCGCCCCGCTCAGCGGACGCCCCGTACGGCGCCGAGGATCCTCGAGCGCTGTCCGTCGGTGAGCATGTCGCGCGCTATAACGTCGCGCACGACGCGGGCCACGAACGAGTAACCACGAGGCTCGGCGATCATCCATCGTTGCCACTCCAGCTCATCGAGCGCCGCGAGCAGCGCGTGGCCGCCTATCCCGGCCCCTCGTTCGAGAACGCCCGCATCCACGCGATCCTCCAGCACGGCGGCCGCGGCGAGCACACGTTGCGCGTCCTTGCTCAGCCGGTGGAACCCCACCCGGATAGCAGCCACGATCGCGTCGGGCAGGTCCCCTGGCAGCGTCTGGTCGAGAGTTCTGAGCGGTTGAGGCCACGCCTCAGTGACGCCCTCCAGATCGAGTCCAAGCGATACCGCATGCACTAGCTCTACAGCGAGCAACGGAAGGCCCGCAGAGTCCGCGATCAGGCGGCGCGTGAGCCGAGCTCGTTGCTCATCGGTATAGGACGGCATTGCCCAATCGACTAGAGCGCGCAGCGGCCGCTCGTCGAGAGGCTGGAGCGTGATCGCAACACCGGAGACGTCCCGACCGATGCGGGATCGGAGATCATCCAGCTCCAACGTGTCGGCAGTGGGGGAAAGCGCAAACGCCACCGCGATCCGCGCGGTCGCGAGCGTCCGCATGGATGCCATGAGCGCAAGCAAGGATTCCCGGTCACACCAATGTGCGTCGTCCACGGCGAGCAACACGGGCTGCTCAACGGACGCTGCCTGCACCACCTCCGTCAGAGCATCGCCCAGAGGTAGTGACTCGCTCTCCTGCTTGCCAAATCGATCCCGCCACTCGGCGATGATGGCTGCAAAGGCCTGGAGTGCACCCGGCGCGGCTCCCGCCACACCGGCGGCATCCATCAGCCCGCCTCTCGCCAGTCCCATGACACCGCTCATTGCCCTGTGTCTATCGCCCTCCACGGCGCGCACTGCCACCACCACAGCTCCCTCGAGTCGCACCCGCGATATCAGCTCGTCGAGCAAGCGACTCTTGCCCAACCCGGGATCGGCCATCACGAAAGCAACAGCGGCATGCCCCGACTCCACACAGTCGTGCCAAGCCTCCAGCAATAACCCGAGTTCCTTCTCCCGCCCGACCAATGGGCCGCGCCTAAGCTCTGCGCCGGCTGTCTCCGGAGCCGGCACCTCGCTCGACAGGCGCCACTTCTTCGAGCTTCGTATTCGCGCGGCCAACGCCCGCGTTTCGTCGTCGGGCGGTCGTCCATATTCCTCCAGCCTGCTCACAAAGCGATCGAAGTGCTCCAGGGCTCGCGACCGGTTGCCCGCGAGCGCCTCCGAGCGCATCACGGCCTGTACAGCCACATCCGAACTAGGATCGACAGCCAGAGCCCGCAAGGCGACTCGCGAGCCGTGTTGAGGCCGGCCGCGATCGGCAAGTTCCCGTGCGTGGCTCACTAGAGCCTCGACTCCCCGCCGGCGCCATCTTTCACGCTCCACACCAAGCCAGTCCTCGAACTCGGATGCCTCGGCAACCGAGAAGCCTTCCAGGAACTCACCCCGGACGAGCGCCGCAGCCCTTTCCCAGTCTCCAGCGCGCTCCGCATACTCGAGCTCATCGGTGTCGAGCGACACGGTACCCTCGGCGAGCGCCAACTGATCGTGCTCACTGCGGAGTCCGTCTGGTCCCAGCGCCCGGCGCAGGACGCGGATCGCCTCGCGGAGCGAATGCCGCGCCGCTTGCTGG
>JBHIEQ010000032.1:0-12814 GCA_046760725.1 Gemmatimonadales bacterium | reverse complement strand
GAAGGTGAGGCTGCTGGATGCGGTGGGGGCACGTCCGGATGTCGCCCTGATCGGAACACTGAACCTCCCCACCGGTGACGCGGCCTTCTCGCGACTGCGGGCCGACCCCACTTTGCTCGTCGCGTTCGCGAGCGAGCTGTCGCCGGTCGCGGGGGTCGGATACAACATCGGCGCAGAGTGGAGCACGGGGTGTGACCCGGCAGTGGCGGACGCGTGTGTGGAGGTGATCACCGTTTACCTGCCGTACACGCTCGCGTTCGGGTTCGCTGTGGGCGAGCGTGTCGGCGTGTTCCTGGAGAGCTTCGGGGCGCTCCCGGTCGGGGACACGGAAGTGGCCCGCCACTCGCTGGATGGCGGGCTCACGTTACGGGTGCGGGACAACTTGCAGCTGGATGTGAGCGGGGGAATCGGGCTCAACGGCGCTGCTGAGGATTGGCTGGTGGGAGCCGGGGTAGCTCTGCGGCTACCCCGGTAGTCTCACGATCCCCTAGCCCTTCCGTCGCAGACTCCAGACGTAGGCCGCGACCGCTTTCACCTGGCTCTCGTTGAGCTGGCTGCCTCCTTTGGGAGGCATAACGGTGCCGGTGGTGGATTTGTCGGCGGAGACTCCCTCCAGGATCGACTTCACGATTCCCTCGAAGCTCCCGTCGGAGTGAACCCACTCTTGGTCGGTGAGGTCGCCGCCGAGGTTGGGGATCCCTTTGGCGTCGGGACCGTGACACGCGGCGCAGATGCCGGCTCCGCTGAAGAGCGTCGCACCCTCCTTGATCATCGCCTCGGTGACGCCCTCGGGCAGCTCCTGCGCCCGGGCGGCGGTGGCGAGCACTCCCAGCGCCGCCGCTACGGCCGCTGCGTGCAAGATACGAAAGCCTTTCATTCTGGTCTCCGTGAATAGTTCGGTGACGCCAATGTACCGGGTGCCGGCCCCGGTTCACCACCCCGGCGGGGGCGGCGGGGCGGTCGGGTTGCCGGGTTGCAGGTCGGAGGGCCGTGGTGAGGCTGAACGGTGGGGGTTTTCTTCGACGCCGCCCACCTCGCCCATATGCGAACAGGAGACAGTGGAGGTTGGTCGGGAGTGGCGCGCTAGGGTCGTCCGCCGGACGGATCGCGCGCCGTACTGAGCTTGAGGAGCCGGTAGATGGGACAGTGCCGCATGAGCGCCGTTCCGATCAGGACGAGCCCAAGCAGTGCTGCAGCCAAAGATACAGCGGGATTGGCGTGGAGCAGACCTGCCGCGACCATCAGCCCGACTGCGAGAACGCCGCGAATCCAAGCATCCACCGCGCTCAAGTTCCGGTAGGTGCCCATGGCGCCTCCCTCACAACGTACCCTACGCAATCTCGGCTACCGGACATGAAGCGAGCCGCAATGTCGAGTGAAGGAGCTGTGAGGGCGAAGTTTGAAGAACTCTATACGTTGCGCGGCAGCTCGAGGACGATCCGCAGCCCTCCCAATGCACTGCGCTCTGCCCGGATGCTCCCGCCATGGGCGTTCGTGATCGCGGCCGCAATGGTGAGTCCCAGGCCGGCGCCGGTGGAGCGCGACCGGGCCGCGTCCGCGCGGTAGAGCCGCTCGAAGATGTGGGGAAGGTCGCGGTCGGGGATCCCCGGCCCGTCGTCATCGACGGTGATGGCCAGCGTGGCGTCTCCTGTCTCGAGGCCGACTTCTATGCGGGTGCCGGTGGGGGTGTGCTGCAGCGCGTTGTCGAGGAGGTGGTCGATGACTACCGACAGCATGTTGTCGTCCACTCGGGCGCGGACTTCGTCCTCGGCTCCCCGCAGTGTGATCTGGCGTCCGTCAGCGCGTGACTTGGCCCGGCTCACGGCTCCTTGCACGAGCTCGCCGACGTCCACCAGGTTCCTCTCGGGAATCAGCTCTCCCGCTTCCAGCCGGGCGAGGAGCACGAGTGCTTCGCTGATGGAGCTCAGCCGTTCGACTTCTTCGAACATGCTTACCAGCACCGATCGGTACGTGGCGGCGTTGCGCTCGCTCCTGAGCGCGATCTCAAGCTCGCCCCGCATCGCGGTGAGCGGCGTTCGCAGATCATGTCCGACATCCGCGATGATGCGCCGTTCCAGGTCCAAACCCCGGTCGAGGCGCTCGAGCATTTCGTTGAGCACCTGGATCAGTCCGTGGTACTCGAGCACGTCGGCATGGGCGGTGATGCGCTGGCCTGTCGTACCCGGCTTCACCGCGTTCGCCTGTGCGGTGATCGCTTCTACGGGGGCGACTGCCGAGCCGGCGAGCCACCCGGCTCCCAGAGCTGTCGCGACGGTGCCCAGGAGCACGGTGCCGAGCATGACGAACAGAACGCGGCGGCTGGCCGCGTCGTGCGGCTCGAGGAAGGCGGCTACCTGTATGGCAGCAACACGGCCGGGCGCCCCATCGGGAGGAGGTCCATAGGCAGTGCGGATCCTCCGGCCGTGCCACTGGCCGGTGGTCCACGCTCGGGCGCCACCTCGAGCGGCGGCGAAAAACTCCGGTTCGAGCGGGAGGTCTCGCGCGAGGGGAGTGTTGGTCCCGATCACCTGACCCGCGGAATCGCGGATTACGACGAAACGGTTGACGTGCTCGATGAAGTCCGGCAGCGCCCAGTAGCCGTGCTGCACGGACAGGGGGCGCCCGATTATGAGCGGCGCGCTCTCGAGTTCGAGCGCCGCCGACAGATCGTTGTCCAATTCCTGGCGCAATACGCGCCGTGTGCCCAGATAGGCCCACAGCGCGATGAAGAGGAGCGCAACGAAGATTGTCAGGGAGAACCGCACCGCCAGCGTGCGGCGCAGCGAGTACATCAGCTAGCTTTGCGGCCGGTATCCGTTCGGCTTTTTCAGCGCGAAGCCGACACCGCGCACGGTCTGAATGAGACGATCGCACCCGGCTTCCCGCAGCTTGCGGCGCAGATTTCCCACGTGGACGTCTACCACGTTGCTCTCGGGATCGAAGTGCATGTCCCATACCTTCTCCAGCAACTCCGTGCGCCGGATCACTTCCTCCGCGTGCAGCATGAAATGCTCCAGCAGCTGGAACTCCCGGGGTGTGAGCTGGAGGGGTTTGCCGCCGGCGTGTGCCTGGTGCTTGAGGCGGTTGAGCTCCAGAGGGCCGTAACTGAGTCTGTCGAGGCGGGCCGCGCCCCCGCGGCGCACCAATGCCCTCAGCCGCGCGAGCAACTCGTCGAACTTGAAGGGCTTGGTGAGGTAGTCGTCCGCCCCGGCGTCTAGACCTCGCACGACGTCGTCGGTGGCGTCTCTCGCCGTGAGCATGAGGATCGGTGTCGTCCGGCCTTCGCGTCTCAGCTCCGCCGCGACCTGGAGTCCGTTCTTCTTGGGAAGCATGAGGTCCAGCAGGATCGCGTCGTAGTCGTTGACGTGGGCTAGCATGGTCGCCTCTTCGCCATCCTTCGCCACATCCACGGCGTAGCCCTCCTCCCGGAGGCCCATCTCGATGAAGCCTGCGACCTTCCGGTCGTCCTCAACCACCAGGATTTTCATGAGCGTCACCCTTTGGTGTCACCCGCAACCGTACGAGCGGGGACGTAAGCCCACACTTAACCCATTCTGAAGATTCCTTAAGAATCATCAAGATAGCGGGGCAGGTCCAGGGTGAAGCGCGCGCCATGGCCCAGTCGGCTCTCGACCGTGAGGTCGCCGCCCAGGATGTTGGCGAGCTTGCGTGAGAGGGCGAGGCCCAAACCGGTGCCGCGTTCGCTCTGTCTGCCGGAGCGCTCGAACGCCTCGAAGATCGCGGCCTGGTGCTCGGCCGCGATGCCCTCTCCCCGGTCGATCACATGGAATTGCAGGGCGCGCGCAGAGGCTTCGAGGGCCACGGTCACCTTCTCGTCGGGCGGGCTGTGGCGTACCGCGTTGGTGAGCAGGTTGATGAGGATTTGGGATATCCTCTGAGGGTCGCTGCGGCAGGGGACGGGCGGTGGGGGACCCCGGGTCTCGATCTCTATCCCGCGACGCCCGGCGGAGGGCTCCACGGGAGCGATCGACTTCTTGACCACCTCCCAGGCGTCCGCCTCCGTGATATGCGGTTCCAGCTTCGAGGCGTCCAGGCGGCTCAAGTCGAGCACGTCCTCCAGCAGGGTCATGGCCCGCTCGGCCGACTCGTAGACTTCGAGAGCCGTGCGCGGCGTGTCGGCGCCCATCTTGCGGATCCACAGCTCGGTCCACCCATGTATTGCGGTGAGAGCGTTCCGCAGCTCGTGGTTAATCATCGCGAAGAAGCGTTCCCGGGAGGTCTGCAGCGATCGGAGCTGTGCGAGCAGCTGCTCGCGCTCGGCGTTGAAGCGGGCATTCTCGATGGCGACCGCCGCGTGAGCGGCGAGCAACACAGCGAACGACTCATCCTCTTCTGTGAACTCGCTGTTGCCGATTTTCTCGGCGAGGTAGAGGTTGCCGATCGGCCCCGTTCGCCCGTGGATCGGCACGCCCAGGAAGGATTTCATCTTCGGATGATGCTGCGGGAAGCCGAATGCATCGGGGTGCTCGGCGACGTCGCTCACGCGGATCGGCCGCGGGTTCTTTATGAGGATTCCGAGAACCCCCCTGCCCTCGGGGGGGTGTCCGATCCGTTCTTGCTCTTGGGGGGTCACGCCGGACGCGACGAACTGGTCCAGACCTTCGCCGCCCTTGCTCAGGACGCCCAGAGCCGCGTAGCGGGCCCCGAGGAACTCACGGGCGGAGTCCGCGATCTTCTGGAGTACCCGCTCGAGGTCTCGCTCGGCGGTAATGCGGATGGCGGCACGGCACAGCTGTTCTACGCGCTGCCACTGGTCGGGAAGCGTCTCGGTCTTGGCGGCCATTTGCCACAAGCTAACGTCCACCGGGGAATCGGGGCCAGGGTGCCGGCCGGCCCGGCCCCACCGCCCTCTCAGGAGCCCACGGTGTGCAGCGCGCGCCTAAGCTTGGCCCGAACCTCTCGAGCAGGCTCTCGTTGCCGCCCGACTCAAGCTGCACTGCCGGATCGATTGCGACGACGGCCGAGGGATTGGGCTCGTCGGATGCGCACGCCATGATATTGCAGGGTGGCAGCTTCGTCTTACGGGAGCGCGACGTCGGCCGATAGGCCATCAACTGTTCCATCATCTTCGGCTCCGTCGCTTCGAGCGGGCCGTTACGCCAGGTTGCCGCCCGCCCGCCAAGCATGGACCTTTGGTGCCTGTAGTTTAAGCAACGTCGCCCGGCCGCAGGGAGTGTGACTTGGATCCTACGCTAACGGTACTTCTCTACTCGTCGCTGGCCGCGGGCACCGCCGTGTTCGGCGCGGGGCCGTTCGTGGTGCGGGAAGAGCTACCCGTGGCCCGGATCGGCTGGGCCAACGCGCTCGCGGCAGGGCTCATGCTCGGTGCCGCATATGCCCTGATTGCGGTCGGCCTCGGCGATGCGGTGTCTTGGGGCGCTGCGGGAGCCGCGCTCGGCATCGGGTTCGTCTATTGGACGCATGGTGTGTCGGGAACGCACGACGTCGATCTCAACCGTCTGAACGAGACCAGCCCGGAGTACGGCTATCAGGTGTTGCTCACCCACTCGCTGCACTCAGCGTCGGAGGGTGTGGCCATAGGTGTCGCGATGGTAGTGGACGAGCGATTCGGCGTACTCATGGCGCTGGCGATCGCGGTGCACAACGTACCCGAGGCGACCGTCCTGTGCGCGATTCTCACCAGTCGCGGCGTGCGTGTGGTGGATGCGGCGGGGCTCGCCGTGGCGACGAACGTGAGCCAGGTGCTGCTGGCGGTCGTGGCGTTCGCCGTGATCACGGCCGCCCCGGCCACCCTCCCCTGGGCGCTGGGGTTTGCGGTGGGTGCACTGGTGTATCTGGTCATGGCGGAACTCCTGCCCGAGTCGTACCGCCAGGCGGGCAGCACCACCATAGCGCTCGTCACTATAGCCACGATGGGAGTCGTGGTGTTCGTGATCGGCTGAGGCACCGGTGCACGCCGTCCTTTTGGTCTTCGCGTACGGAATGCTGACGGCAGTTGCGACCGGTCTCGGAGCGATCCCGTTCGCGTTCGTGCGGTCGGTGTCACCGAAGCTGGTGGCGTTCGCCAACGCCGTCGCTTCCGGTCTCATGCTCGGTGCCAGCTTCGGATTGGTGGCGGAGGGCACGGGCTACGGTGATTGGCAGACGCTGATTGGAGCGATGCTCGGCGTGGCATTTATTCTGGTGACGCAGCGGGTGTTGCGCCGGTACGACGTCCAGTTCGGTCGGGCACGGGGCGCGGGTGCCCGGCAGATGGCGCTGATGGTACTCGTGATGACGGCTCACTCGTTCTCGGAGGGAGTAGCGGTGGGCGTTTCGTTCGGTGGGGGAATGACGCTCGCCGTGGTGATCACGGTGGCTATCGCCGTACACAACGTGCCCGAAGGGTTGGCGATCAGCGCGGTGCTTCATCCTAGAGGAACCGGTGTGGTCGGGTGCGCCGCATGGAGCGTGGTCTCGTCGCTCCCTCAGCCGCTCATGGCGGTACCGGCTTTTCTATTCGTCGAGACGTTTCGGGTAGCGCTGCCCTATGGGATCGGTTTCGCGGCGGGTGCGATGGTGTTCATGGTGCTGGTCGAGTTGCTGCCCGAGGCGTACGGCCAGGCCAGGAAGCCGCTGGTGGCGCTCGTCGTGAGTCTCACACTGGTCGCGATGGTGATGTTCCAGAGGCACCTGTGAGGCCGCCGCACGGGGTCTCAACTCAGAAGGGCTGATACCCGGGCGAGCCGAACCGCTCCAGCTGGAGATGCGATCCCAACGGATACGCGTAGGCGATCGCGACCAGGATCACCGCCACCACGATCCAGAGCCAAAGCCGGTCGAAGATGCCAGCCCTCGTGGGCTGCCCCTCGAGCGGTTCCGCGAATTCGATCGCAGGCTGCTCGGCCCGCGGTCCCGCCAGCACTGTTCCCAGCATCACGAGCAGGAAGAAGGAGGCGCTAGTGAACAGGATGAGCCCGCCAGCCGCGGAGACCAGTGTCAGTCCCTCCCACGCCTTCGCGACCTCGGCGCCGCCGTAGGAGGGATCGTAGATCCGGCGCGGCATGCCCATGACGCCCGTGATGTGATTGGCCAACGAGAAGAGCAACATCCCCAGGAACCAGAGGTAGGGCTGCACCTTGGCCAACAACACGAGTTCGAGGTCGCGCCCCACCAGTTTGGGGACCAGCCAGTAGGCCACGCCCATGAAGGTCAGCGCCACAGCCGAGCCGACCGTGAGATGGAAGTGTCCCTGGATCCACGCGGTGTTGTGCACCGTGGCGTTCATGCCGTAGGCCGCGTTGACGGCTCCGCCGAAGCCTCCGATCGCGAAGAGCAGCATGCTCAAGAGAACGCTTGCCGTGAGAGGATCTTCCCAAGGGAGCTTTCCTATCCAGTCGAACAGTCCCGCCGCTCCCCTTGAGCGTCCGGCGATCTCGAAGGACGCGACGACGGTGAACGCGGTAACGAGGCTGGGGAACAGAACGGCCGCGGTGTTCACCGTGTGCAGCATCTTCCACCCGGCCGCTATCCCGGGGTCCATGAACTGGTGATGGAAGCCGACCGGCGTTGACAGCACGATGAACATGGCGAACACCATCCGCGCCAACGGGTCGCTAAACAAGCGGCCGCCCGCGATTTTGGGGGCGAGCGTGTACCACACCACGTACGCGGGGAGGAGCCAGAAGTACACCAGCGGGTGTCCGAAATACCAGAACAGCATCCGCGCAAGCAGTGGGTCGATGGTGTCTTTGAGTCCGAGCGACCACGGGATGAGTTGCAGCAGCATCTCGGCGGCCACTCCGACAGTGGCGAGCAGCCAGACGACGATCGTCGCTAGGAGCCCGTGCACCGCGAGCGGCACCGGCAGCCCGACGTGGTCGCGCCGCCACGCGCGATACGTCGCGATGATCGCGGCGCTCCAGAGCCACGAACCCACGACCATCAGAGTGAGCCCGATGTAGAACGCCGGGTGTGCCTGGAGCGGCGGGTAAAAGGTGTAGAGCACCGAGGCCTCTCCCCACAGGACTGCCCACAGCCCGGCTAGGCCTCCCAGTGTCGCGATCCAGAAGCCCGCCCAGGCGAGCTTCCCGAGCGCCAGGGGACGATCAAGCGCACGGGTCGTGAGGGCCACTCCCAGGCCCATGATGAAGAACGTGGTGAAGACGATCGCCATCAGAACGCCGTGGCCCGTCACCGAGAGGTAGTACATTCGGGCGCTGCGCCACGGCAGATCGAGGTTGGCCCGCGAGAGTGCCTGCATGAGGGCCATGAACGTAGCGATGCCGAACGCGAGTACGGCGACGCCGATGTTCGCCGTGGCGAGGTGCCTGTTCCGGATCATTGGCCCTCCTCCACGACGAGCTTGCCGTACATCGCATGGTGGCCGGTCCCGCAGTACTCGTTGCACACGATCAAGTACTCGCCGGGCTCGCCGAAAACGGTGGTGAACTGGCTCACGTAGCCGGGGATGACCATCGTGTTGGCGTTCGTCCCGACGATCTGGAAGCCGTGCTGCACATCGGCGCTCGTGATGCGGAAGGTGACCGGCGCGCCGGCGGGCACGCGGATCTCATTGGGGGCGAAGGCGAACGTCACGGCGATCATCTTCACCGTCACCTCGCCGTCGGGGTTGGTTGTCACGCCCAGTTCGGCGAACCGAGGATCCTGCATCACCGCGCGAGGGTCGATGGTCTCCACGTGGCTCGGAGGCAGGCGGCCCAGCGATACGGTTGCGAATAGTATGGTACCGAGAAAGACGACGATGATCGCCACCGCACCCCACATCCAGAACCGCTCGTAGACGTGTACGTGCATCCCGTTCATCGGGAGACGGCTCCACGAGGGAGATAGATCAAGAGAAAGAACAGCAGCCACCCCACGAGGAGCAGCAGGCCGTACAGGCCCACCACCGCCAGGGTGCCACGCGGGTGCTTTTCGGTGTCGGGAGCGTTGTCGGTCATCCCGTAGATCTCAGTCGGGTTTATGGAAATGTCAGAGCTTGGCGTTGGCGACGGCGCCCACAATATCGCTCTGGGATATCACTCCCACAAGCTCGCCATCGTACTCGACGAATAGTCGATGCACGTCGAGATAGAGCATCTCTTGCGCAGCTCGCTTCACATCGTGTTCGGGCGAGATCGTCCGGGGCCGTGTCGTCATGATCTCGCGCACGAGGGTCTCGCCGAACAGCCTCTCCCGCTCCTCAGTGTTGCTGCACTCGGACGCGGCCTCCAGCACGTCACTCGTGGAGAGGACACCCACCAAGCGGCCGCGAGAGTCTAGTACCGGCACGCCGTGGATGTGAGCGTCGGCCAGCGTGAGGAGAGCCTCCGAGATGGTGGAGTCGTCCCTCACGCAGGTGAGTTCCGTGGTCATTAATTGCGCCACCTTCATTTTGCCGTCCTTTCCAAACACTCGAGCGCTGCGTCGGACCTCACGCATCGCCGGGATCGTTCGGGTTCGCCCCGGGGCGACCGCTCCGCTCCGTCGGAGCAGGAACGGGCACAACCATCATCGACGCGGGAAGCCTGTTGATGAGCCGCTCGGTCGTGCTGCCGATGAGCATCCGGTCCACCCAACCCTTCCCGTGGGAGCCGACCACGAGCAGATCAGCATTCCACTCGTTCGCGACCTCGGCGACGACGCTGCTTGGGATCCCGGCGCAAACGGCGCGTTCCAGCTCGCCGTCGGCAGCGTGTGCGCTGACGATCTCCTCGAACCTCTCCTCCGACTGCCGGACGTAGTCCTGGTAGCGAACTTGCACCGGAAGCTCGTCCAGAAGGGGGAGCGGTTCGACCACGTGGAGAGCTCTGACGCTCGCCCCGAAGAGTCCCGCAAACTCTCGCGCGACATCGAGGGTCGGGTCCGCCGCGGAGGACAGATCGAGTGCCACCAATACTCGTTGCACCGGATGCCGCGATGCCCCGGTGACGAGGACGGGCACGTCGATGGTACGAACTGCGTGGTGCACGGTGCTCGCGCCGAGCCACCTGATGGGCGGCGTATGGTGCTTGCCGCCCAAGACGAGAAGCCAGGCGCGGTGCTCGGCCACGGCCTCGGCGAGCACCACCCACGACTTCCCCAGCCGAACCTCCAGCCGCTCGAGCGCGTGGGCCGGAACGCGGTTCCCGAGCGCGTCCACGACCTTCGCCCTGGCGGCGGCCGTGAGATGTTGCGTCAGCTCTGCGGAAGCGACATCTGCCGGCATCGCCAACGGGATGTCAGCGATTTCTCGGGTCCCGTGAACGAGACGGCAATCGGCGCCCGCGCGGGCCGCGAGATCGCACGCCACCTCCGCCGCCCAACCAGCCTCAGGGGAAGTATCGACGCCGACCACTACCGGCTTCCGGGACATCGTCACTCGGCGACTGCGTCGCTTCCAGGCTACCCCGCTCTCAGTGAGGTCTTAGTGAAGAGTGCGTGAACGCGAGTTCAGGTGGACCTCGGCGCAGCGGGGTCGGCCTCCGCCTCGTCCCCCATCGGGATGGTCTTGAGCTCATGGCGAAGTAGCGGGTGGAGCCTGAGCAGGTACCAGCCCATCAGCACGGCCGCGAGTAGGCTCCCGAATCCCACCTGCCAGGCGGCGCCCGGAAGGATCGGCTGGGCAAACAGCAGCAGTCCCGCGTACACGTGCCCCGCGACGAATACGAGCACGAACAGGATGAAGAACCGAGCCACGGGGTACCGTTCGGCGAGTCCCACGAGCCAGGAAGCGAGAAACCCGAGGGCGAGGACGCCCAGTACGTGCACCAGGGTGTAGGCCAGTACGGGGGCGGGGGTGATCGCAAGCTGAGCGGGATCTTCCAGACCGAAGAAGAGCGCCGAGCCGAACAGCGCCGCTGTGTAGAACGGCGAGCGTCCGGCCAGGAGATTCAGAATCGCGAAGAAGACGACAACGGTGGCGTAGCCGATGAGTCCCGCGAAGAGCCCGCCCGAGAGTACGAGTCTAGTGCTTTCCCGCATTGAACCCTCCCGGTGGTGACCCGAGCCATAGTACGGCGCCGCGCCCTGAACGCCAAGAATGTCGGCACCGCCTATTCGTTGGCGGGTGCGGGAGCGGACACCGCCACCTCGATGTCGATCCCCTGTCGGACGCTCTGCGTGACGAGGCAGAAGTCCTCGAACAGCTCCTTGCAGCGGGTGAGCTTGCTCGCCAGCTCGGCATCGATCATGGGATCCAACTGCACCCGGATAGCTCCGACGCGAAGTCGGCCACGCTCATTGCGGACGAGCTCCCCCTCGACCGAGGCTCTGAGCTGCTTCACTTCCACCCTTGACTTGCGCAGACAGAACAGGAGGCTCGCGGTAAGGCAACCGCCGACCGACGCGGCGAGAACCCGGGCCGCATTGGGGCCCGTACCGGCACCCAGCGGAGGCGGCTCATCGATCTTGAGAGGGGGCACTCCGGCGAGTCCGAAGTCCACATCGAACTGATAGCCCTCTCTCATATCGAGAGACACAGTGAAGGTGTCGCGTTCCATGGTGGAGGCCGCTCCTTGAATGTCACCCCTCAATGGAAGAGCCGCAGCATCGAAAGCAGTATTAAGCCGCCGTGAAGAGCCGTTAAGGTGATGCGGTGCCGGAGCAGGCCGGGCGTCATGCAAGCTTCACCCACGCTTCATGCCGGCCATGGTATATTTATCAGGTCCGATTGTGGGGCGCGGCCCCGTTTCGGGCAGGTGGGCCAGGCCCGCGGTCCACCCGAGCCGGAGTGGCGAACCGGCCCGCGAGGTGAGGGGCCCCACAGCGAGGAGCCCGACTCACGTGCCCGCGCCGGCAACCAGTAGAACCGATCCCGACGAAGTTGCATGCCCTTCGGTCGGGGGGCCGGCGTGCAAGGCGGCCCGTGTCCTCAGGAGCGGGCCGTTCTGTTTTTGTTGGGGGTAGGGTTTCCCGCCAGGAAAGGGAATCAACCGACCTAATGAACTCATAACGATCTTCTCAGGCGTTCGTTAGCCAGGGGCTCGTAGCATTGGCGCGAAGAAGGCGCTGCGTCACCCGCGGGTCACGGTATGGGAGCGCGGGCGGCGATCGTGAAGATTCATTAATTTTTCCTTGGCGGGTGGTTGGCCTTTCCGGGATTAGATGAACCGGAGCGCGGCCGGGTGCGCCGGCGGTGTCACGAAACAGCTCAGCGGGGGATTGGACGATGATCTCCAAGCGTTTGATACGGGGCTCGATGGGTATCGCTTTGTTCGCCGGAGCGGTTTGGATTTCCGCGGGGTGTACGGAGGAGACCATCGTCTTCCGCGATAGAGAGGTGTTCAACCCGCCGGCGGATTCGGCGAACGGGTTCCTTGGGTATTTCGACGCTTCCACGAAGCAGACGGCGTGCGGCAACTGCCACGCCGACCTGCAGGCCGCTTGGGTCGAGACGGCTCACGCGAGCGCTTGGGAGGACCTCGAGGCCTCGGGTAGCGCGCAGGATTTCTGTCGCGGCTGCCACACGGTGAGTGAGAACGGCAATGCCGTGGTTGAGGCGGCCGGTTGGAACGCGACGCAGGATACGGCCTATCACGACGTTCAGTGCGAGAGCTGTCACGGGCCGGGGTTCAGCCATGTGGAGAACCCCACCGTGACCCAGCCGCTCGCCTCGATTCTAGCCGATACGGGGGCCACCAACGGATGCGGCGAGTGTCACGAGGGCACGCACCACCCGTTCGTGGAGCAGTGGAAGGAATCGGCCCACGGGAGTGTCACGAGCTTCGCCGCCGGTCGTAGCGGCTGCAACGAGTGCCACAGCGGGATGGGGGCGCTCGTGGCGCAGTTCGGTGTGACGTCCGATTTCCTGGAGAGGAGCGACACGGCGATCAGCTACACCGACATCGTGTGCGCGGTGTGCCATGACCCC
>JBHIEQ010000031.1:0-12932 GCA_046760725.1 Gemmatimonadales bacterium | reverse complement strand
AGGCGGAGTTCAAGGCGTTCCTGACCGGGACCCCGTCCGTCTCGCTCTCCAGCGCCGAGATGGTTCCCATGCTGCGGGACGACGACGGCGATGGAGACCTGCTCGACCATTACCTGGGTAAGCCCACGCCGGATTGGTCCGGCGCGTTCGGCATGAACATCACGCTGATGCGCAACCTCCAGGTAAACACGACGTTCGAGTACAAGACGGGTAACTACTTCGTCACGAACCTGACCGACGCCTTCCGGAAGTCGAACCCCGTAATCGGTCGGAACACGAAGCAGGCCGCGGAAGTCGAGGCGTTCCTCGCCAACCCGGCCACGCAGAGTGACGCCGACGGACGCCTGGCGAACGCCATGGTATGGGCCACCAAGCTGAAGGCCCTGGCGCCGTACAGCGGGCTCAATACGATCGAGAACGCGAAGTTCCTCAGGTGGCGCGAGCTGGGGCTCGTGTGGAACGCTCCGCCCGCCTTCGCCGGCAAGTTCGGTCTGGATAACCTGACCCTGAGCCTAACGGGCCGGAACCTCAAGAAGTGGGACGGCTATACAGGCATCGATCAGGAGATGAACGCGATCGCCCGCTGCGGCGGTGCCGGATCGGCGTCGCGTGACTGCAACTTCCTGGACGGCGTGGACGCGTTCGGGCTGCCGTTGCCCATGCGGTTCACATTCGCCGTTCAGGTGGGCTTCTAACCGGAACCGGGAGGAACTGACAATGCCGAGATCAACCTCTTGCAGTCGGCGCCCCCGGTTCTGGGGCGCTCCACTCCTAGCGCTGGCGCTCGGCGCCGGCGTGACGGCGTGTGAAGACGTACTGGATGTATCGAACCCGAACAACGTGGTTGGTGAGGACCTGTTGCTCACCACGGCCATGAAGGGCGTCGTGAACGGAGCTCTCTTCACGGTACAGGCGGGGTACGCGTACATGCTGGCGCCCTACTCCACCGTGTCGGACGAGCTGCACTGGATCGGCTCCCGCGATGCTTGGTTCGAGCTCGAGCTGGGAACGCCCGATAATCCGGCTAATGAGTTCACCGATGCGGCTTTCAAGGACTTCGCCCCGGGGCGCTGGATGGCCGACGAGGCGAT
This sequence comes from Gemmatimonadales bacterium, assembly GCA_046760725.1. GTDB lineage: Bacteria > Gemmatimonadota > Gemmatimonadetes > Gemmatimonadales > GWC2-71-9 > JBHIEQ01. The sequence continues at coordinate 11,841 of JBHIEQ010000031.1, read as the reverse complement.
CGAGATCATGCAGATGCACGTGGATAGCGGGGTGGCGGGAGCGGACACGCTTTTGGCGCGCGCCAAGCTCTACGCGGGCATCATCTATGTCACGATCGCCGACTGGTTTGACGACTTTGCCCTGTCGGACCGCCGGGATGTGGCGCCCCCCATCGGTGAAGACAACATGAACACGCTGTACACCACGGCCATCGGTTATCTCACCGATGCGCTTGCTACAACGGGGATCAGTAGTGATCTCCGGCGGAATCTGTTGGCGGTCCGCGCGCGCGCCTACCACAGTGCGGGCGTGTGGAGCAAGATCGGACCGTCCAGCGCCACGTTCCCCGTGGCGAACCCGCTGGTCACCGATGCGAACGCCGTGGCGGATGCGAACGCGGCCCTGGCCGTGGATAACTCCGACTGGATCTATCAGTTCGATTACGGCGCCAGCACGGTGTGGAGCGACATCGGCTGGGAGGTCAATGCGAGGCTCGAGCTGCGGTTCAGCGACGACTACATCATACCCACGGCGGATGACAACGGACGTGACGTCACGGCCCCGGACAATGGCATAGCGTTGCAGGACCCGCTGGATGGCGTGGGCGACCCGCGCCTAGCCGTGATCATGGCCGGGTTTGAGGCCGGAGAGAGATACGCCGACCTCACCATCGCTACGGCTCGGGAGATGTACTTGATTCTGGCAGAGGACGCGCTGGCCCGAGGCGACACGGCCGCGTTCACGACCAACATCAACCAGGTCAGAACCATGGGTGGGATGACCAACATGTGGTCCACGGCGTCGGCCACGACTGCCCAGGATATGCTCATTCACGAGCGCCGGGTGAACCTGTACCTACAGGGTAGGCGCCTGAACGATATGTATCGCTTCGGCATCCAGTCGAGCATGTGGCAGCCAACGCGCTCTGCCGTGACCAACCCGGGAACGTTCCTGCCGATCACCAAGGCCGAGATCGACGCGAACTGCTTCCTGAACCCGGAATGGCCGCCCGACGTCCCGTGTCCGTAGTACTACGGAGCTAAGGGCGCGCAGCGCCGGAGGCACCGAGAGGCGAGCCGCTGTATGGCTCGCCTCTCTGCTTTCTCGCTGCTGCCGCCGTTCCCCGAGGTCCCGCGCTACCTTCCCCCGATCCGCGCCCTGGCCGAAAGCGGTCGAACGATCTGCACCACTTCTCCCCCGTCTTCAGGGGGTGTCTCGCCGCCACCCAGCGTGAGCAGCACCTGGAAGAGGCCCAACGTACCCCCCACCGCAGCCGCCGCCACGAGGCCCGTCTGCAACGGTAGGATATGGCGCTCCTCGATCTGCCGTATGTCGGATCGCGGTACGTAGAACACGGCGCCGTTCCCGGCGTGCTTGCCCGCGTACGCCGTGTGAAGCCAGCGGGTGAACACCGCGACCGTGTCCGAGGGGGTCTCATAGACCTCTCCCTCGATCGTGCTTATGTCGTGCACCGTGACGGTTCCCATATTCAATGAGTGCAGCGATCCGAAATGGAGCCGCACCTCGCGTCCCGGCTCGGGGGGCGGCGCGTCGGGCGGCATCACCGAATACCGGTAGCACCCTCCGACGGAACCGGAAAGCAACACCACCAGCAGCGCACTGCGCGCAGCGGGCGAGGGGTGGGGAAGGGTCATCATCCTACGGCTGCCTCGCGACCCGCACCGGTTCGAAGGTCAAGTGATTGGTCCCGAGCCTGCCATCACCCAGCTGACCGACATCACCCAACCCCCAACAGTAGATGCCGTCGGCCGCCGTCATGCCACAAGTAGTTTGCGTATTAGCCCGCACGACTGTGAAGCTCAGTCCTCCGCTTACCTCGACCGGAGTCGGGGAACAGGCGAATACGATGAACCCGGTCGGATCCGATGGGTCGGTACACTCCACGCCCGCATTGGCGCCCAGCTGGCCAAGCTGGTTGATCCCCCAGCACCAGGCCTGTCCCGTATCCTTGACGCCGCAGGAGTACGATGCGCCCGCGCTAATGTCGCTGTACCCGGTTCCGTCCAGGACTTGCCGCGGCGCAAAGGCGTTGTTCGTGGCGCCATCGCCGAGCTGGCCGAAGGGGCTGCCGCCCCAGCAATACGCAACGCCGGCGACGGTGACTCCACAGGTGTGGAATCGCCCCGCATCTATCATTGCGAACTGGAGGCCCCCCTTGACCCGCACCGGCCCGGCCGAGTCTATCCTAGTGCTGTCACCCAACTGGCCGCTGTCGTTGCGGCCCCAGCAGTACGCCTCGCCGGCAGGGGTGAGCGCACAGCTATGGAAATCGCCGGCGCTGATGGACACGAACTTGAGCCCGCCCACCACCTGCGTCGGCGAGATGTTGTCAGCAGTCGAACCGTCCCCGAGCTGGCCGTTCCCGTTGAAACCCCAGCAGTAGGCGGTGCTGTCAGCCGCCAAGGCGCAGGTGTAGCTGCCCCCCGCGCTGACGGCGACAAACCTCAGGCCCCCGTCGGCCACTGTGGGTTCCAGCACGTCACCCAGAGAAGTCGTGCCGACTTGTCCCGAGAAGTTGAGGCCCCAGCAGTAAATCGTGCCCGAGGTAGCGATAGCGCACGTGTGCCCTCCGCCCGCACTGATCGTCGAGAAGGTGAGGTCGGTGTTGACGGCAACCGGGGCAGGAGCGTTCTCGACACTGCCCGTTCCCAGCTGACCATGCTCCCCCCAGCCCCAACAATACGCCCGATCCTCCGTCGTGAGGGCACAGGAGTGAATGATACCGGTCGTCACGTACTGAAACGGTACGGATAGATCGGGGCCCGTCGTCCCCCCCTCGTCTCCGCATGCCGCAGCTCCCAGCACGAGAGCCGGCGCGATTGCCAACCTACGGAACGTTCTGGCGCCCATCCTGCGACTCGAATAGGTTTCTCAATGGCCCATGGTGCATGGTGTAGAACATTAGCCGGCGACAACACGCTTTTCCAGTAATAGCACGTCTGGCGAAGCCCGTCCTGCCGGGAGACCCGCCATGAACCCGCGTACCACCCGTCTTCTCTGGCTTGTTACACTATACTTAGGCGCTGGTGCCTTCCGAGTGGCGCACGGACAGCAGGATCTCGGCTTCCGCTATCGGGACGGACACTGCGTCAACGAGGACGGAGAAGAAGGATACAATCCGGGCTACGTGGGAGAATGCGGCGGCCTCAGAGGAGCCGACCTGCGGGAGGCCAACCTCGCCCAGATCGACCTCTCGGGGGCCGATCTCCACGCCGCCCGCCTCACGCGCGCCCGCCTCAGAGGCGCCGTGTTGATCGGCGCCCAGCTCAGGAACGCTGAGATCGAGCTATCGGACCTTAGGAACGCCGATTTCAGAGGAGCCGTGCTGGACCGCGCAAAGCTGCACGGTGCCGACATGACGGGAGCGCGGCTCCAGGAAGCTCGACTCACTCGTGCGGTACTATCGACGGCGATCCTGCGCGATGCCAACTTGAACGGTGCCAACCTGCGATCGGCGAACCTGAGGGGAGCCGACCTCAGCTACGCAGATCTCACCCGCGCCAATCTGCGCGACGCGGTGTTCGATGCCGCGACAATCCTGCCGGCTACCATGACGGCGGCTCAGGCGGCCCGCAGGGGAATGCGCTACCTCCCGTAGAGGCACCTGTGCTGCGCCTCTCGACTTGGGAAGTTGCGATGCAGCGTGCCGCCGCACACGTAGCGTTGCTGCTCGCGGTGGCGCTGCCCCTCGATGCCCAGCGGGTCACTTTGCACGGCCGTATCCTCGACTCGCTGACCGTGGCCCCCGTCGCGGGCGCCAGGGTCTTCCTGCTAGAACAGGGCGTCGAGACCTCGACCGACGTGGACGGCCGGTTCACACTGAAGACCGAGGGAGGCGGCAGGTTCACAGTACTGGTTCAGAGTGTGGGCTACCAGCCGGGCGCTCTGGAGTTCGACCTATCCGTCAGTCGCGATGTCGAAGTGGACCTCGGCGCCATCGTCATCGAACGCCTCCCGTATGTCCTCGATACGCTCGTCCTTGCGGGCGATGAGGTCAACGAGCGCCTCAGAGATGTGGGTTTCCTGCACAGGATGCGAACCGAGGTCGGCACTTTCATCACGCTCGAAGATATCCAGGCCCGGAATCCGGCCCTCACCTCCGAGCTCTTCAAGCGCGTGCCAGGCTTCCGCGTGATGACCGACGGCGCGATCGCCAGCCGCCGAGGTATCCCCAGCGTACAGCGCGGCTTCTCGCTGTGCGGCGTTCAGTACTACATCGATGGCGTTCACGCGTCCCCGCCCGACGTGGATGTGGTGATTCCCACTTCGATCAGCGGGATCGAGATCTACACGGGTTCCGCGACGATCCCGCCTGCTTTCCGGAGCTCCTCCAATCCCAAGTGCGGCGTAGTCGCGATCTGGACGCGTGACGGCAGAGGAGCCAGAAAGCCCCGTTGAGCGGAAGCGGCGGCCCGAAACGGGGCAGCTGGTAGGGGACGCACCCGGGACCGCCGGGTGCGTCTGCTATTGAGTGGAAGCTATGGTATTCCGGATCGCCGCCTGATTCTGATGCGCTTGTCGAGGGCGGGGTCGATCACGAGTTCCAGTTCGTCGCCGGGATCCACCTCCATTGCGTCCGTTGTGTATGTCCCCACGGACTGGAGGCCGATCCTCATTCGCAGTGACGAGGGCTGCCACCGCAGCGTGAACGTCTGCGTGGTGTTGCCGCCCACGCGGCCGATACGCTCGTTGTACGAGGGCCATACCGCGGTGATCGTGGCGTCGTAGAAGTTCTGGTTGATCACCGTGAGCGTAAGCTCCCGGCCTCCTTCGGTCGCGAACTCTTCGTAGCCACCCGCGGTCGCCCCGCCTCCCCCACCAGCCAAACCGCACGCCACGACGCCCAGCGCGCACGCGCCCGTGAAGAAGCTCCTCTTCCAGTTCGGTTTCATCATTCGGTCTCCCGGCATGGCCTCGACGTGGCTCGGACCTGGGCGTCCTCGTCTCCCCGTTGTAGAACCCCGCTCCCACCCTGGAGGTTCAATCGCCTCCATCACCCCACATCGCCGCCCATCGCCCTCTACAGCTCGATTAGACACCACTCCCTGTCACAGGGGGCCGTCCCCATCTGCAATCCCTGACCGTCGGCCACGAGGATGTTGTTGGAGTGGTTGAACCCGAACGCGTTCTCGGGATCGTACAGGCCGGGCTCGTTGGAGAAGTGCATCCCCGCTTTCATCACGGTATAGTCCCCGAGCGCCTGGTACGGCGGCTGGTGGCCCTCCATTCCCTCCCCGTGGCCCGGTCTGTGGTAAATCAGGTGCGCGCAGCGGTTCGCAACCTGGTAGTCGTGCACCGCCTTGGCCACCTCGGAGCACGTGTTGCCGGCGCGCGACTGCTCCGCCTGGATGTAGTATGACGCAGTGTGAACGTCCCACACGTGCTCCTGCCAGTCGCTCCACGGAGCAAACAGGAACGATCGGTATTGCTCGCCTCCGTAGCCGCCGATTCGTACTACGCCGGCGAACTGGAGCGCGTGCCCGCGCTCGATGCGCGCCCACGACACCTGATTGGGATGGGGGTAGGCGGTCTTCCGGCCGGTGCGGCATCCTACGCCCACTTCGATTCCCACGGCGTTGTGCGGCTCACCCTCCTGCGGGACGTCCTGCATGATGCGGTGCATGCCCCATAGCCTGGCGGCGTTTTCGATCTCCCAGTCCAGTGTGCCGACCCCGCGCTCCAAGATGTAGTTGCGCACGAACGCATGGATCTCCGACCAGTAGTCCATGGCCCGCTGGGTGAGCCGGTTCTCCATGTCGTCCTTGACTATGCGGTGCCGGATCAGAATGTCGTACACGTCCACGAACTGGGCGTCGGGCATAGCATCCGCCATTGTCCCGAACTTGCCGCCCGTCGGCCGATGCTTTTCCGGCGTCTCTATTTCGCCCGACATGTCCAGGCGGCGCGCGTCCTCCTGCCCCGGCAAGATCCCTATCTCCGCCGCTGCACCGCTGTCGATTCCGATGGTCTTGTCGCCGTAGCCCGCCTTGGCCAGGGACTCTCCCCACCAGCGATGAATGTTTACCGTGCGACCTTGAACGACGGCTCCCTCGGGTGGTATCCCGCCCTCCGCATGGTGGTAGTCGAAGTACGAGTAGGCGTCGGTCTTCCACCAATCCTGCACCAGCTGGTGGTCGAGGTACGGGTGCAGCCATATCAAGCCGTCGTCCTGGTCCATCGGGAGAAAGCAGGCGAACGGACGCTCCGTGGTGGAATGAAACAGTCCCGTCACGTAGATGATATTCCAGCGGTTGGTGAGCAGAATCCCGCCGTCCACGCCCCGTTCCCTCGCCTGGGCCTTGAGCTGACGTGCCTTGTTCCGGTACCACGAGACCGGCAACCGATGGTCGGTCGCGGCCTCGGGGAGGGTGTGTCGCCGCTTCGCCTGTTCCTTGCGCAGGAGATTGAAGCTGTCCGAGGCGGCCGCGCGAGCCATCGCGCGCTCATCGGGCCAGGCGTCCCTGGGGCCCGCTACGATCGCGCCACCGATTCCGAGACCCGTGCGTTCGATGAAACGATGGCGAGTGAGAGACATCTTTCGCCTCCCTTGAGCTGAGAACTGTCCGTTGCGTGGTCAGGGTCCAAAGATGCGGGGCGGCGGCGGGGTGCGTAAGGGTGAGGGGATGCGGTAGGTTTGTGAGTGCGAATGAAGGTGGGTTCGATGCCGCCGTCCGAAGCGTCCGTTGGGACCGGGGTCATGGGAGCGCTCGACGGCCTGCTTCTCATGGCCTGGTTGGGGATCCTGGCGGGCCTCGGTGAGGCCGCGACGCTGGGAATCATCAAGGTCGGTTCCCTCGCCCTCCCCCCCGAGGGGTGGATGGGATCGTACGTCCGCTGGCGCCACGGGTACGTGTGGCTCAGTCCCCACGTGGTGTGGATGGCACCGGTGGCGTCGGTTGGTCTGCTAGCCGTGCCGGGCGTGGTGCTGGCAGTCCTGGCCTCTCTTAAGCGGAAGCACGTCACTCTCCGGGTGGCCACGGGTGTCCTCGCCTTCGTAGCGTTCACGAGCTTGCTCCTGGTGTATCAGCGGCTCTACGATGTCGCGGTGGTGCTCCTGGCCGCTGGCCTGGCGGTGCAGACGGCACGCTTGGTCGGCACCCATGCCGAAGGTTTTCGCCGGCTGGTGCGACGCTCGACCCCGTGGCTCGTGGTCGGCGTCGTGACGCTTGCTGCCGGTATGCAAGTAGCGGGAGCGCTCAAGGAGCGGCTCCGGGTGGCGGGACTTGCGATGGCTCCTGCCGGCGCGCCGAACGTCCTGCTGCTCATCCTGGACACCGTGCGTCAGCCCAATCTGAGCATGTACGGCTATGGCAGGGCGACGACGCCTAACCTGGAAAAGTTCGCGGGGGAAGGCGTGGTCTTCGACATGGCGCTGGCAACCTCGCCGTGGACGCTGCCCTCGCACGTGAGCGCGTTCACGGGCCGCCTGCCGTACGAGTTCAGCGCCGACTTCCTCACCCCCTATGAGGGGGAGTACGCCACGCTAGCCGAACGGCTGCTGGGGCGCGGGTATGTCACCGCGGGGTTCGTCGCGAACGTGCTCTTCTGCGGGTACGAGACGGGGCTCAATCGGGGGTTTGTGCGGTACGAGGATTACCGAATCTCGCCGGGCGAGTTTCTCCTGAGCACGGCGCTTGGACGGCGCATCGCCCACAGCCGGTGGATTCGCCGGCTCGTAGGTCGCCACGACCTGGTGAGTCGCAAGCGAGCCGCCGACGTGACCCGGGATTTCCTCGAGTGGCTGGACCGGCGTTCCCCGGAGCGGCCGTTCTTCGCATTCCTCAACTACTATGATGCTCATGAACCTTACCTTCCTCCGGCACCCTATGATGAACGGTTCGGATCCGCCGCGCCCCGCCGCAACTACCTGAACGTCCATCGGCTGCGAGACACGGTCCGACCCGATCGTGCCGCCATGTCACCGGACGAGGTGCAAGCCGAGCTCGACGCCTACGATGGGGCAATTGCGTACATCGACGACCAGGTCGGCGTCCTGCTGGACAGCCTTCGGGAGAGCGGGGTTCTGGACAACACCCTGGTCATCGTGACGTCGGACCACGGCGAGCAGTTCGGGGAGCACGGCCTCCACGCGCACGCCAACAGCCTCTATATGCCGGTGCTGCACGTCCCGCTGATGCTAGTGTTCGGCGACCGGCTTCCCGCCGGGTTGCGCGTCACGACGCCTGTGAGCATCCGGGACATTCCGGCCACCGTCATGAACCTGGTTGACGGTACAGGGAGCAGGGAATTTCCAGGGGAATCCCTCGCGCGCTACTGGACCGGCACTGCTGTTTCGACGTCGGAGCTCGCCGCTGCTCCGTTCGCCGAGCACACCGATATCCGTGGCGCGCCCACCATGAAGTCGGTAGTTGTGGGGCGCTACCATTACATTTGGGGCGAGAATCGGTTCGAGGCTTTGTTCGACCTGGCGGCGGATCCCGGCGAGATGAACAACCTGATTAGGGCCGAGAACGTCGAGCTGGTGACCGCGATGAGGCGGGTGATGGCACCACACATTCGAAACGATCTGGCTCTGTGGTCGCGGCTGCCCGCCGGGAACCGCGAGCCACCCCGAGGGCAGACACAGCCATGATGTATGTCGGTCCCGAGACGCTGATGCCCGTGGCATCCGCTCTCGCCGCGGTCGCTGGGATTCTGCTGATGTTCTGGCGTCGCACAATGGCGGTGTTCCGGGCGAGCCGCCGGTTTGTTCAGCGGACGGTCGGTCGCCTGTTCGCGGATCGCTGACGTGTATCCGGCCGTAGCTGGTGGTGTTCGCTCCCGGGAGCCGATAGCCACCTCGTGAGCTCAGCACGAACAGTGATCGTCTTGGGCCTCGATGGCTTGGAGCCCGCGATCGTCGAACGGCTGCTGGAGGCCGGGCAACTCCCGCACTTGGCATCGCTGAGGCGACAAGGCGGGTACGCTCGACTGGCAACCACATACCCGGCTCAGACGCCGGTGGCGTGGTCGTCGTTTGCCACCGGCACGAATCCGGGCGGTCACGGGATTTTCGACTTCATTCGGCGGGATCCCGAGACATATCGACCTGAGCTCGCTCTGCATCGCTACGTCGAACGCAGTGCCTTTCTTCCCCCCACAGCTGAGAACTTGCGACGAGGTACCCCGTTGTGGACGCTGCTCTCGCAGGCGGGGGTTCCGTCCGCGGTGCTGCGCTGCCCGTGCACCTATCCGGCCGATTCGCTGCGGGGTCGGATGCTTTCCGGCCTGGGTGTGCCCGATCTTAGAGGCGGGTTCGGCACCCCGACCTTCTACTCCTCCGGTGCGGCGGTCGAGCCGCGGGAGAGCGAACAGGTCGTCCATGTGAGCCTCGGCGACGATGGGATCGCCGACACCGTGCTCGTCGGACCGCGGAATCCCAGGACGGGCGCCGATGTGACGGTTCCGTTGCGGCTCGAGGTTGACGCTCGCGCGGGGCTCGTGCGAATTCGCTCCAGCGGGCACCCGCGCGCCCTGGAAGTGCGTCAGGGACACTGGAGCGAATGGCTGCGTGTGAAGTTCAAGGTGGGGATGCTTCAGTCGGTCGCAGGCCAGGTACGCTTCCATCTGGTGCGGCTCTCGCCCGTGTTCGAGCTCTATGCCTCCCCGGTCAACTTCGATCCCAAGCTGCCGTTGTTCCCCATCAGCTCGCCGTGGGACTATGCCGGGGATCTGGCACGCGAGCTGGGACCCTTCTACACGGCGGGCATGGTCGAGGATCACACCGGGCTCAACAACGGCCGTTTCGACGAGTCCGCGTTCTTGGATCAGTGTGAGACGGTGCTCGCCGAGCGCGAGAGCATGATGATGTACGAGCTGGAGCGGCTCGATGGCGGTTTCTTCTACTGCCTGTATGACACTCCCGATCGGGTCCAGCATATGTTCTGGCGGTTCCGGGAACCCGAGCATCCTGCCAACGGCGGCACGATGTCGGCCGAGTGGTGCGACGTGATCGACGACCATTATCGGCGGTGTGATGCGCTGGTCGGGCGTGCACTGGAGTTTTCCCACGACAGGACTCTGGTGATCGTGCTGAGCGATCATGGCTTCGGCAGCTTCCAGCGGGGGTTCAACGTCAACACATGGCTTTACGAGAACGGGTTCCTCGCCCTGAAAAGCGGAGCGCGGCCCGGTAGAGATGCGGGTGATCTGTTGCGGGGCGTGGATTGGAGCCGCACAAGAGCCTACGGCGTGGGGTTCGCGGGCGTATACCTGAACCTGATGGGCAGGGAAGCCGAGGGAGTCGTGTCGCCCGACGCCGCGTCGGAGGTGGAAGACGCGATTGTGGCGGGACTCACCGGCCTCCGGGATCAGGGCCGGGGAAGGCCGGCCATTCGCAGCGTGGTGCGGCGCGGAGGCGTGTACGCCGGAGCGTATGCGCGTGAATCGCCCGATCTGTTGATCAACTTCGCCAGCGGATACCGCACCTCCGCCTGGAGTGCCCTTGGGGGCGTGGCAGAGCAGGTGCTCGAAGACAACGTGCAACGATGGAGCGGTGATCACGTGTTTGATCCGGAGCTCGTGCCGGGTGTGCTGTTCATGAGCCGACCATTCGATGCCGAGGGAGTGAGCCTGCTGGATATGGCTCCCACGATACTCGATGCCCTGGGCGTCGAGAAAGGCCCGGCGATGGAAGGCCGCTCGGTGTTGCCGTGAGCAACCGATGAAGATCCTCGTGGTGGGTCTCGATTGCGCGGCACCGGAGATCCTTTTGGGCCACGAGCACCTCACCAACCTCCGGCGCCTGATGGAACACGGCTGTTACGGCCGGCTGGAGAGCGTGATCCCGCCGATCACGGTTCCCGCGTGGATGTGCATGGCCACGAGCCGGGATCCCGGCTCCCTCGGCGTGTACGGCTTCCGGAACCGGGCCGATCATTCGTACCGCGGTCTCGAGATAGTGACGAGCCGCTCTTTCAGAGAGCTGACTCTATGGGATCAGGTCGCCATCGAGGGCGGCCGCTCGGTGCTTCTCGGTGTGCCGCCGTCGTTCCCGCCCCGCAAGGTCAACGGGATCTCGGTGGGGTGCTTCCTCACCCCGGATTCGGCAGAGGACGAGTACACGTACCCTCCGTCAGTGAAGGACGAGATCGCCGAGCTGGTGGGAGAGTATCCGGTGGACGTCAAGGGATTCCGGACCGACGACAAGCCCTGGCTGAGAGACGAGATCTACCGCATGACCGAGAAACACTTTCAGGTGGTGCGGCACTACCTGGAACATGCCGAGTGGGACTATTTCCACTTCGTCGAGATCGGTCTCGACCGCATCCATCACGGCTTCTGGAAGCACCACGACCCACGCCATAAGCAGCACGAGCCGGGGAGCCCTTTCGCAACCGTCATCAGTGACTACTACGCCTACCTGGACCATGAACTAGGCCGCCTGCTCGATCTGTTGGACGACGAGACCATCATCCTCGTCCTCTCCGACCACGGGGCGCGTGCGCTCGACGGCGGCTTCTGCGTGAACGAGTGGCTCGTGCGCAACGACTTGCTCGCGCTGAGCAGCCGCCCGCGTGGGATCGCGCCCTTCGCCGAGCTGGATGTGGATTGGAGCAGAACCAGGGCATGGAGCGAAGGAGGCTACTGCGGCCGGGCGTTCCTCAACGTCCAGGGCCGCGAGCCCATGGGAGTGGTCGCACAACAGGAATACGAGGCAGTGCGAGACGAACTGAAGGCGATGCTCGAATCGACGATCGATGGCACCCTGGTCTTCAAGCCCGAAGAGATCTACCGGGATGTCCGGAACGTTGCGCCGGACCTGATCGTCCACTTCGGCGGCCTCGCCTGGCGCTCGATCGGCGGCGTGGGTTACCAGTCGATTCAAGTGCAGGAAAACG
>JBHIEQ010000030.1:0-12974 GCA_046760725.1 Gemmatimonadales bacterium | reverse complement strand
ACCCTGCTTCAAGTAGGGGCGCCATTTCTCCGGCGTCGCGCGGTCGATGTAATAGACGATCGGCTTCACCGGCTCGACCGGCTCGCCGCGCAAGAAGGCCGCGGTGTCTTTGGGCTCGAGCCGCCAGCGCGTGATGTAGCGCCGGGTCACCGTCTTTTGGTCGCTCCTCCCGTAGTCCGTCTGCTGCACCCTGAAGAACCCCACCCGCTCGTCCCACAGGCGCTGCCGCATGGGAACTTCCGGCAGGAGGATCATGGAGTGGTTCATCTCGAGCGAGATGGCGCCGGTGCTCGAGTTCGAGGGAGGTTCCTGCGCGTTGTACGTCAAGACGACGCGCACCTCGATGTTGCGCGGAAAGCTCTTGACCCACTCGATGAATGTGCGGCCTTTGTCGAGGTTGCGGACCTTGTAGAGCTCTGACACGTCGATCACTATCGCCGACGTGTCCGTCTCGACCGTGTTGGCCACGGTGTCCCGCGAAAGCGTGTCGATCTTGAAGGCGGCGATGTCAAACGACTTGACGATCGGCTCGAAGGTTGCGTTCCGCACGGCCTCGTAGATCGGGAGCGAATCGTCGGCCACACTCGAGTACGACACCACGCGTAGCAGGACGTTCTTGTGATTACGCTGCCAGCGCACAGTCTGTGTGTTGTTCTTCATGCCGCCGTAACCGACGTTGGCGGCGGTGCGCGCCAGGCGGGACACCAGAAGCATCTCGCGGTCCAGCATTGGACGGGGGATCTCGAAGTAGTATTTGTCGTCCACGCGGTGGACCTGGAACAGACCCGAGTCGGTGACCGCCTTGTCCGTGATGACTTCGTCGTAGGGCTTGATCTCTTTCGCGGGCCGTTCCCTTTGCGGCTCCTCCGGACTCGGGATCTGGGACTGCGCCCTCGCGCACGCGAGGGTCACGATTCCCGCCACAAGAGTGGCGGCTAACTGGCTGAGTTGGCGCATTACTCCATACTCCTGGCTCATTCCTTCGGCGGACAACAGTGCGTACGATCAGCCATAATCAACCCGGCGGCCGCGGTGCGCAACGGGCTCGGCTCTACGCCGGTGGCCCGATGATGCACCCGGCGTGGCGGCATCGGAACAGCGGCTGTCGTGTTTCCGCTCACGGCACCAGTACGGCGCGGCCGACCAGCTCTCCCTTCTCCAGGGCGTCGATACCCTGCTGGAACTCCTCGAGACGCATGATCCGGTCCACCACCGTGTCCACGGTCCCCCGCTCCACGAGATCGACGGCCTCCCGAAGCTCGGCGAGGGTGTTCCCCACCGATCCCGTCACACTGGCTTCCGTGATCACGAGCTGGATGGGATGCACGGTGTAGCTGTCTTCCGAGTAACCTACGAACACCAGCCGACCACGTTTCGCTATGGCCCTGGTACACTCATCCATCGTTTGCTTGGTCGCGACGAGCTCCATGATGACGTCGGCCCCATGGCCGCCGGTGACGTCACGCACCCGCTCCGCCACCGGTTCCCGTGACGCGTCGATGGCGTGAACGGCTCCCAGCTCCTGCGCCTTGTCCAGCTTGGCCGGTGTGCGCCCGACCGCTATGACCTCAGCACCCGCCGCCCCCGCGAGCTGCACGATCCCGAAGCCGACTGCACCAACTCCGTAAACGACCACGACGTCACCACGCGACACGCGCGCCAGGTTCATCGCGTGGACTGCGGTTGTGACACTGCACCCGATCGGGGCCGCCCGCTCGTAGCTCACACTCTCCGGCAAGGGCACGCAGTTGCGCGCGGGCACCCTGATCGCGTCGGCGAAACCGCCGTCGGAGATGAATCCGTACTCCGCTCGCAACGCATCGCAGAGATTCTCGTCCCCGACGAGGCAGTGCCGGCACGTGCCGCACCCGACGTAGTAGTAGACGATTACGCGGTCACCCTCTTTGAGCTCGCTGACACCCGCGCCGAGCCTCGCCACTCGGCCTACTACTTCATGACCCAGAGTGAGCGGATGCACACCGAGGTCGAGGAGACCCGACAAGAAATGCAGCTCAGTGTGACACAGGCCCGCCGCCGCGACCTCGACCACTACCTCTCCCGTCGCCGGACTGGGGTCGGGGACGTTCTCCAGCTTGAGTGGTTGCCTGGGTCCGTGGTAACGTACCGCGCGCATGGCGTTCCCTCCGAAAAGCTAAAGATGCGGTGCGCGTCATTGTAACGTAACGTCTCGTGGCGTCCGGAGTATCACGATGAAACAGACGGTCCTCTTGACCATCCTAGGGTGCGCGCTAGTGTTCGCACTCCCCGTCTCGGGTTGGCTGCCCTTGAAGCTCACGATGCGCTCGCCGATCGCTCTACATGTCCATCGAGGATTTCGATGCCGTGCGAGCGGCACTGGAAGGCGCCGAAGTCGTGGTATCCGAGCGCACGACCTTCCACGACGCGCGAGATCTTCGTACGGGCGCCGTGCGGCGCCGTGGTCGGGTTTGCGGAGCACAGTGAGCAGCCGGCGTCTCGCCGCCCATCCCGTGCCCAGGAGGACGATGGGGGACCATGAAAGGCGATGGGGGGCGATGCGAGGCGTTGATGTCTAGCTCGACTCCCACTGCCGTCCTGCTCATGGCCTACGGCACTCCTCCAAGCACCGCCGAGCGCGACGTCGAAGCCTACCTCGCTCACGTCCTGGAGCACTACCGCAAGGCAGTCCCGACCGACGATGAGGTCCGGGGTCTCCAAGCGCGGTACGAGGCGATCGGGGGCTCGCCGCTCTACGGCGTCACTGAGCGTATCGTATCCGGCGTACAGGATTTACTGGACCGACTTGCTCCCGGCGGTTACCGCGTTTGCTCCGCGTTCAAGCACTCGCCTCCATTCATCGACGAGGTCGTGCGCCGCATAGCAGCGGAGGGTGTAGGTGCCGGGGTCGGGGTCGCGCTCGCCCCGTTCCCGTCCCGCATGAGCACTGAGGCCTATTTCGCGGAGGTGAGGACCGCCAGCAGCGCGCTTTCCGCGTCCCTCGACTGGGGCTTCCGCGACCGGTGGCACATGCATCCGCGATTCATCGAGCTGTGGGAGTCGCTGTTGAAGGAGGCCTTGACCACGGCCGACGAGCCGACGGTTCTCTTCACCAACCACAGTCTCCCCGCTCGGATCAGGCAGTGGAACGATCCTTACGAGCAGGCGTTCGAGGAGACCACGTCGTTGTTGGTCGACCGTCTGCAGCTTGCGAAGTGGCGTCGGGCGTATCAGAGCGCGGGTGGCGGTACGGGCGAATGGCTCGGCCCCGGCTTCGAAGAGGTGTTGCGTCAGGAGGCCGAGCGGGGCGAGAGCCGGTTCGTGGTGGCGCCGATCGGTTTTCTCACGGACCATCTGGAGGTGCTGTACGATATCGACGTAGTCGCGATGGAGCTGGCTCGGGAGCTGGGCGTGGAACTCACGAGGACGCGCATGCCGAACGACGATGAGCGGCTGATCGGGTTATTGGCGGACCTGGTGGTCGCGGGGCCGGGGCCCCGGGGCCCCCGGGCTGGCGCCCGGGTGCCCCGGGCTGGCGCCCGGGGTTAGCTTAGCTGGGTGCGCACAGCCTAGCGCGTACCCTCTCCTACAGACTCAGCCAGTAGTTGAGCTTCACCAGGAACGTGTTTCTCGCGTCCGTATCGGTGAACAGCTGGTCGATGCTCGGACCCAGCCGGAAGCGGGCATCGTTGGTGAATCCGCTCCTTCCGTGCTGCCACACGACGAACAGGGTGGAGCCGAGCACGTACTCCCATCTGAGCACGACGTTGGAGCGGAACGACATGACGTTGAAGTCGGGATTGCCGAGTCCGATGTCGCCGACCCCGTCTCTATCGAGATCGATCGAGATGTCGCCAGCGTCGTCGATCAGCCGGTCGGGTCCGAACTCGTCGAACCGGTCGCTCAGATGCTCGCCCCTCGGGTCGGAGACTTGCTTGAAGCCGACATAGTCACCGGTGGAGACGAAGGGCTGCGCCCAGATCTGGAGCGACAGGTCCGGTGAGAACGTGATGTTGCCTCGGAACGTCATGTTGAGGGTCGTCTGCTCGAGCTCGCCGAAGATGTAGTGCGTCTCGCCCAGGGCGCTCGCGGTCCGGAGGTACTGCCATCCGCCGCGCTGCTTCGACAGCGATGGCGCGATGGTGAAGTCCATGTTCGTCGCGGGCCGCCACGACACGTTAGGGCCGGCATTGAATGCCCAGCCGCCACCCTCGTCCTGCCGGACGTAGCCGCCGTGGGCGCCGCCGCGCAGCGTCTTTCGGCCGTCGCTGAAGAATCCCGCCCACATGTTTGTGCGGGACGGGCGTACGAACGCCGGACCCCCGCGGAGGCTTCCCGTCGAGAGCGCCTCCAGTTCCCGTCCGATGCCGAAGTTGCCGCCCCAGTAGTTCTTGAGGGTGAAGAAGCCGTTCACGTTCCCGCCTAGCGCCACCTTGTCCCAGTTGTAGTCGAAACCCGACCACTGGTTGAAGTTCACCTGGAAGCGGCGGAACACCTTGCCGGGCTGAAGCCAGCGGCGTGCGATCCACAGGAACTGGATGGAACGGTCGGCGTCGCGCTGGAAGCCCACGTCGTTGACCTCGAAGCCGGGAGAACGGGTGTCGATCCCGGTCGCCCATACAATGTTCCCGGTACGCTTGTTGGCGATGAGCTGTCCGGCGAAACCGGTGAGCGACGTGCGAGTCGGATCGTATTCGAGATGCTCGGCGTCGGGTCGCTGATAGTAGCGCGCCGACGAGCGCTGCGTTCTGGCGATCGCGTCTTCCGAGCCGCGCACGTGGCTTCCCACGAGCCAGCCCGAGATCGAGTAGGCGTCATCCAGGAAGCGGTGGCTCCAGTTGAGACCCCCCGTGTACGCCTGACTTCTCAAGTAGCGCAAGTCTTCGGGTAGGGACCGGTCGACGGCCGTACCGAACAGGCCGATCTGGGTCATGCCGTCCCGGAAATCACGTGCCAGGCGACCCACGAAGTAGCTCGATCGCGGCTCCACGACGTCCTGATGCAGGCCGCCGATCGAGTCCACGACCGAGGCCTCCTCCTCCGCGGTGAGCGCTCCCAGGAGACCCACGGTCCAGCCGCTCTGGGTCTTGCCGGAGAGCTTGGCCGCACTCAGGATGGTCGTCTGGGGAATCTCCTCCGCGTACCCTCCCCTGCGATCCGCGCTCCCTTGGGGAGCACGGCCAATCCGGCGCGTGTAGAACAGGGCGTCGTCCCCCAAGTCGCCGTCTCCCAGGCCTATGCTGAACCGGAAGATGTCGAGCCCCTCCTGGAAGAAGGGCCGTTTCTCCGGAAAGAAGGTCTCGAAAGCGCTGAGGTTGACCACGGCCGGGTCGGCCTCGACCTGGCCGAAGTCGGGATTGACCGTGGCAGACAACGTGAGGTTGGAGGTGACGCCGATGTTTAGATCAGCGCCCACGCCGCCCTGTCGGTCGTGGCCCGTCTGGAACGGGTTATTGGGATCGGCTTTCCGGAAGTCGCCGGAGCCCGAGACGTAGGGCAGCACCTCGACGCGCCGGGGAGGCTGGATGCCCGCGATTCCCGTGAGCTCGCCGAACTGCGACACGATGCCCGGCTCGTCCTTGGGCATGAGGCGCCAGTGGTCCTCCTCGTTCAGCCGGTTGATGAGCCGCACTACCTGGAAGCCGAACCGGTGCTCGTCCTTGTCGGAGAAACGCAGCTGGCTGAAGGGGATCCGGAATTCCGCCGTCCAGCCTTCGGGGTCCCTTGACGTCCCCACGTCCCACACGGCGTCCCAAGACTGGTCGTCGCTGTTGTCGTTGAACACATACATGTCGAGCTTCACGCCGGCGGGGTTCACGCCGAACACGAACGCCGTGCGGCGGTCGTAGTACGAGTCGATTCCGATCATGATCCAGTCGGAGGGCGATTCCACGTCGCGCCTGGTGAGCTGTGCCCCGATCTGGTCAGCCTGGGAGTCCCACGCGCGGACCCCCACGTAGATCGCGTGATCGGTGTAGACGACTCGAACCTCCGTCTTTTCAGACGGCGGCTCACCCTCGTTGGGGTCTCGCTGCGTGAAGTCGGAGAACGCCGGTGCGAGGGCCCAGGCCGGGTCGTCCAGTTTTCCGTCCACCTTGGGTCCCGCGTGGGCGGCTCGGACGGCCACGGCGACGGGGGCGGCGACGCTTTCCTTGGCTGCGCTCGTCGCCTCGGCTCTGGACGAGTTCTGAGCTTGCGCCGTGCCCGTCGGGATGGCCAGGAGGGCCAGGAGCGGGCCGACTAGGCCGAAGCGCCTGATTCCGCTGAGGAGGTCTGCGCGGCCGAGGGGACGCGTGGCGTGCTGGTTGCGCTCCATTCGCTTCTCCGGCTCTGGATTGGTCGGGGTACCCTACGAAACGCCGGTGGTCCGGGTTTCGCCCCGGTTAGATGCGCGTGGACGGGGGATGGTTGCGTTATTTTCTGAAACGTGAGCCGCGGATGGAGAGCATACGCAGGACGCGGATTGAAGTGGACGCGGACGGTCGCCGCGGATGATTTATTTGGCATGCGCCGCGGATGGTCTTTATTTGGATGCCGACAACCGTGGGAGTGGTGAGATGCATAGGCTCGTGCTATTGCGGCATGGCGAGAGCGTTTGGAATAAGGAAAACCGTTTCACGGGTTGGACCGATGTGGGTTTGAGCGAGAAGGGAGTTGCCGAGGCGATCGAGGCGGGCAGGACGCTCAGGGCGGAGGGGCTCGTGTTCGACGTGGTGTATCAGTCGGTCCTCAAGCGGGCGGTCAAGACGACGTGGTTGGTGCTCGAGGAGATGGACCTGATGTGGCTCCCGATTCACTGCAGTTGGCGGTTGAACGAGCGGCACTACGGGGCGCTTCAGGGTCTGAACAAGGCCGCGACCGCCCAGAAGCACGGTGAGGCGCAGGTCAAGCTGTGGCGGCGGAGTTACGACGTGCGGCCGCCGGCCCTTACCAAGGATGACGAGCGCTATCCGGGCAACGATCCCAGGTATGCCGATCTCGCGCCGGACGAGCTTCCGCTCACCGAGTCGCTCAAGGACACGGTCGAGCGGATGTTGCCCTACTGGTTCGACGTGATCGCTCCCGCGGTGAGGTCGGGTCAGAGGGTGCTCGTCTCGGCGCATGGGAACAGCTTGAGGGCGTTGGTGAAACACCTGGACCGCGTCTCAGACGAGGAGATCGTGGGGCTCAACATTCCGACGGGCATACCGTTGGTGTACGAGCTGGACGACGATCTCAAGCCCCTAGGGAGCCGGTATTTGGGCGATCAGGAGGCCGTGGCCGAGGCGCAGCGCAAGGTGGCGGATCAGGCGAAGGCGAGGGGGTGAGGGCCGCTTGGACATCGGACATTGGACATTCTAGATTGCGGTTTGCCTTCGTGGTGGCTGTAGCTCAATCGGTTAGAGCGCCGGACTGTGGCTCCGGAGGTTGAGGGTTCGATCCCCTTCAGCCACCCCTTATCATACCCGGCTGCGAACCCAGCGCTGTCGGCGCCACAAACCGCGTCATTTCGGCCTGCCTGCCGCGCCCGCGGCGCAGGCAGGCGCGGTTTGTTTCTAGGCCTTTCGGGAGCGAAGCTGACGCCGTTTCCCGCGGCCGCGTGGGCGCGCCCTGTGCGGGAAGATCCTGGCAGCGTCTCCCTCGGCCAGGTCCGTGAGCGGCACGACCGTCACCCGCTCGTGGAGGGTGTAGCGCGCATCCCCCGGATAGAGGACGGTCAGATGGTCCAGTTCCAGGTCCTCGAGCGCGATGCGCATGGAGGGCGTGAGCCGGGGGGCGTCCTGGAACTTGGCTTCGACTCCGAACCGCCGCTTGCCGCGGAACAGGAGCAGGTCCAGCTCAGCCCCGGTATGTGTGGCCCAGAAGTACGCGCCGTCGGGCCGGACCACCTTCAGCACCTCTTCGATCGCGAACCCTTCCCACGAGGCCCCCGCCTTCGGGTGCGATAGCAGGTCCCGCTCGGTCCTGAGTCCGAGCAGCGCGTGCAGCAGACCCGAATCGCGGAGGTAGATCTTTGGCGACTTGACTTGTCGTTTCTTCAGATTCTCGTGCCATGGTGGCAGCTGGCGGACCATGTAGAGCCCGGTGAGAAGGTCCAGATAGCGGCGAGCCGTGGGTTCCGCCACCCCCAGCGAGCGCGCGGCCTCGGCCGCGTTCCATAGCCCCCCATGGTAGTGGGCCAGCATCGTCCAGAAGCGCAGCAGCGTCTGGGCCGGGATCGTGATGCCCAGCTGCGGGAGATCTCGTTCCAGGAACGTCTGCACGAACTGCTGCCGCCAAGCGAAGCTCGCCGCCTCCGAGCGAGCGAGCCACGCTGGCGGGAAGCCACCGCGCCGCCAGAGCCGCCGGAGCGCCCCCACTCCCAACTCCTCCAAGCCGAATCCCGTGAGGATGATGGTCTCGATCCGGCCGGCGAGAGTCTCCGAGGATTGGCGGAGCAAGTCGGGACTGGCGCTGCCAAGGATCAAGAACCGCGCGCGGACGGGGCGGCGGTCGGCAAGAAGGCGGAGCACGGGAAAGAGATCCGGCCGCCGCTGGATCTCGTCGATGACCACCACGCCCTTGAGCGGGGCGAGCGCCGTCATCGGTTCGGCGAGCCGCGCGAGGCTGCGGGGGTCCTCGAGGTCGAAGTAGGCCGGCGAGTCCAACGACACGATCTCTCGGGCAAGGGTGGTCTTCCCGGCCTGTCGCGGCCCGACGAGGGCCGTGACGCGGCTCCGTTTCAGCGAGGCCCGGATCTCGGCGAGCCACCGCGGGCGTGCAATCATGGTCCTGAATGTACCATGAAAATCGAATATCGCAAGTTCGATTTTCATGGTGGGGTCTGGGCCGGCAACGGCGCGGAGGTTCGAGTCAGCCACGAAGGCCATGGTGGAGCTATCAGCCCCCCGTCGGGCGGACGGTGATGGATAGGTTCAGCGCGTGGTAGGCCAGCGCGGCTAGCAGCCCGCCGAAGAAAGGTCCAACAACCGGAATCCAGGCATAGGCCCAATCACTGTCGCGCTTCCCACCCCGGATCGGGAGCACCGCATGCACGATACGGGGGCTCAGGTCACGAGCCGGATTGATGGCGTACCCGGTCGTGCCCCCGAGCGAGAGTCCGATCACGAGCACGACGAGCCCCACCGGCAGCGCATCGAGCGCCCCCAGGCCCACCTCCGGCGCCGCGAGATACAATACGCCGAACACGAGCACGAACGTGCCGATCGTCTCCGATGTGAAATTCGCCCACGTATTGCGAATGGCAGGCCCCGTGCAGAACACGGCGAGCTTCAAGTCGGCGTCCTCAGTCGTTGCGAAATGCGGCCGGTAGTGAAGCCACACCAGGAATGCGCCGAGCGCACCGCCCATGAACTGCGCAGTCAGGTACGAGGGCACGTTGGCCCAGGCGAACTTGCCGGCCACGGCAAGCCCGAGGGTCACGGCCGGATTGATGTGCGCTCCGGAAAAGGCCGCGACGGAGAACACGGCGACGAAGACCGCCAGACCCCAGCCCATACTGATCACGATCCACCCGGAGTTGTGTCCTTTCGTGCCCTTGAGCAGGACGTTCGCGACAACGCCGTCTCCGAGCAGGAGAAGCATGGCGGTACCGACGATTTCAGCAAGAAACGGGGTCATGTTGTCTCTGGGGGGGATGGATGAAGCGCCATTCTAGTCGGCAAGAAGGCGGAGCATGGGAAAGAGATCCGGCCGCCGCTGGATCTCGTCGATGACCACCACGCCCTTGAGCGGGGCGAGGGCCGTGACGCGGCTCCGTTTCAGCGAGGCCCGGATCTCGGCGAGCCACCGCGGGCGTGCAATCATGGTCCTGAATGTACCATGAAAATCGAATATCGCAAGTTCGATTTTCATGGTGGAGTCTGGCGCATGTTGCCCGTGACGATCTCGTCGCCGCGGGACAGGGCGGTGGAGGCAATGAGGAGATCCGAGGTGGCGATCCTCCGCCCGGCCGCGCTCAGCTGAGCGTCGATCTCGCCGAACACGCGCACGATTGCTGGCGTGATGGGGACCGCAGGGATCGCCGCGAGGATCGCCTCCACGAACTCCTCACGGGCTCGCGCGCCTCGAGGGCGTGTCGGCACGCCAGCACCCGTGAAACAGCTCTCCCGCGCTCATGACCCAGACCCCTTCGCGAACGAGCGGCTGGCCTCCGTAGCCGACAGCCGCTTTTCCCGACTCTTATCTGATTCTCTCGCCATGAATCTGATTATGGGGTACCCGCCGCGGCTGGTCAAAAAAAGGCGCGGGCGCGTGTTTCGTGCGGCAATGCGGGGCACTGGGCCGCTGTGGTCTCGTTGTGAGTATGGCCTGCGGGGTCAGACCTGAGAGGCAGCGGCAGCGAGACGCTGGTCGGTGGTGAGAATGTCCAGGTCCGGCAACCGGGCCCGAGCCTCCAGGAACGTGGCAAGGTGCAGCGCGTCGAGCGTGCGCAAGGCGTGGAGCGGTGCCACCTGCGCGGCGACATCGCACACCGTCTTCGAAACCTCCCAGATCTCACAGCGAGCCCACAGCTCGGCCAGGGCCCGGGCGGCGTCGGCCAGATCGGTTTCTGCAACGCTGCCCTCTCGCCTCAGGCGGAGGAGCGCCCGCGCCGCCTCGACCACGGACAGCCGCGATGTAAGAAGGGCAGGGGCGTGAGCGAGCCGCCGCTCGACGGCTGGTGTCGTACCCGTCTCGAGGACCGCGCGGAGCACGGCGGACGTGTCAAGGTAGAGCGGTGCCAGACTTCACTCCGAGGCGCGGTCAGTGCGCATGTCGTCGAGCAGCGCATCGGCCGTGCCCTGGGGCAGGCCCAGCCCGCGGACATGCCACGTCCAGGTGCCCTTCTCCCGGACCGCGGGGGTGATTTCGCCTCGCTCGGCGAGGCCCTGCAGCACGTCTTCGATTCCCTCACGGGGGGCGGGCCGGGCTCGTACGGGCCTGAGTTCGGCGACCACCTCGTCGCGGTCGGTGACGAGCACGGTCTCGCCGGAGCGCACCACGCGGAGGTATTCCGAGAGTCGAGCCTTGAGTTGCTTGATGCCGACGGTCCTCATACCGCAACGTAGTCACCGGTAGTCACCGAAGCAACCCCGGCCGGGTCCTACTGACGTCGCCGGCGTGGCGGCCGGCTCAGGGCTACCGGAAAGCCGCGGCGAGCGCGCGATCGAACGTCTTGATCTGGTTCACGTCCCGCCGCTCGTGGACAAACCGGATCGGATCGGATGCTCGATGACCCGACGGTGCTCTTGCCAGTCCGGCTCCTTCGGGCTCAGCCCAAGATGCGCTTGACGTTTTTACGATGTCACGCCATTGTGCTGGATAAGCGTCAAAACGACAAAAGGGAAAGTGGCTGTGTTTGCGGCAGACGTGAAAGATCACATTCGCATCCTTCTGGGCGAGCGCGACACGATCGCGCCGCGCGACATCGTGGCGGCGACCGGGCTCACTCGGCAGGCCGTGCACTATCACCTGCTCCAGATGCTGGAGAAGGGCGAGATCACCCGCGTGGGAGCCGGACGCGGCACGCGATACCGCCGCTCGGTCGATTTCGCCGCTCGGTATGCGCTCGGTGACCTCGAGGAGGACGTCGTGTGGCGGGAGGTGCTCGACCATGCGGCCCGGCTCCGAGAGGCCAGGGAGAACGTCCGCTCGATTCTGACCTACGCATTCACCGAGATGCTGAACAACGCCATCGAACACTCGTCGGGGAGCGAAGCCCACGTGTTGGTCTGGGCGGTGGAGGACACGTTCGCCTTCGAGGTATCCGACGACGGCGTGGGGGCGTTCCGTCACGTCCGCGAGAAGCTCGAGCTGCGCGACGACTTCGAGGCCATCGAGCAGCTGTCCAAGGGGAAGCTGACCACGCTTCCCGAGCGCCATACCGGAGAGGGCATCTTCTTCACGTCCCGCATGGTTGACCGCTTCGAGATCCATGCCGGCGGGCTCCGCTGGGTGGTGGACAATCTCCGGAACGACGAGGCCGTGGGCGAGGTGCCACGACGCCGCGGCACCCGCGTGCGCTGCGAATTGAGCAGGCATGCGACCCGTACGACGGCGGAGATCTTCGAGCGCTTCGCGGATCCGGAAAGGCTCGAGTTCGGGCGGTCCTCGGTGCCGGTCAGGCTGTTCAAGACGGGAGGGACGTTCGTCTCCCGCTCCGAGGCGAGGAGGCTCGCGAGCCGGCTCGAGAAGTTCGGCGAGGTCACGATCGACTTCTCCGGCGTACGCGAGGTGGGGCGCGGGTTCGTGGACGAGCTGTTTCGTGTGTGGGCGAGGCAGCACCCGGATACGCGGCTCGTGCCGGCAAACATGGTTCCGGCGGTCGAGAGGATGGTGATGGGAGCGCTGGCCCGTTCCGGCGGGGCCGACGTCACGACTCGGCGGGGCTAGAGATTGCCAAAGCGGCCGCGGCCGATCCAGATCTGGGTGCCTGATGTGCGCTCGCCAGCGTTCGCCGCCGAGGCACATCGACGCTCCCCTGCCGTTGCCAACAGTTCCCACGCACGAGAGGATCAAGACTTCATCGACACGAGCTGCGCCGGCTGGGGTTCCTTCTGGAGACGTACGAGATGGCGACCTCAAGCGGGAGGGTCGCCCCAAAGCGCTCTTTCAATAACGTCGTTGTGGACGAGATCTTCAAACGTGCCATACAGTGCACGGTTACCGAACTCGCTGAACGACGCCAGCGCCAAGGCCGGACGCTACCGCGTGGTGGGCGAGTTGGGGCGCGGGTCGATGGGGGTGGTGTACCTGGCGCACTGCGGGATATGTGGTCTTCTTGTCACCTATTCTTGTACCCTTCTCCGCTAAAGCGTGCTCGCCACCGACCATCAGTGCCGAACTCGGTCATGCCGGAATTTCCCGAAGAGCCAAATGAGACTGCGCGTGCCCGTCGACAACGACAGTTCCTCCCCGCTGGCCACGAGCCTTTGATTGCTTGATCCCCACGGTCCTCGTACCGCGACGTAGTCACCGCTGGCAACCGTCCGAACCGTGGAGCTGGGTCGTGATACCCTCAGCCGGCTCTTTCATGG
>JBHIEQ010000029.1:0-13035 GCA_046760725.1 Gemmatimonadales bacterium | reverse complement strand
GGAGCGCAGGTGAGCCCAATACGCGCTGGGAGTGTGGTGCGCGTGAGGGGCCGGAAGTGGCTCAGTCCCAGGAGCACACTCAATTGCGGCAACTCCGGAACCACCGCGCGGCTCGTACTCGGAGCGCTGGCCGGATTTCCCTTGAGCGCCAGACTCACGGGCGACGCCTCGTTGCGCCGACGTCCGATGCGGCGCGTTACCGAGCCCCTGGTGGCCATGGGTGCCGAGGTAACGTACGAGGGAGAAGACGGCCTGCCGCTTCGTGTCAGGGGGGGCACCCTCAGGCCGATCGCGTATCGGATGCCCGTCGCGAGCGCGCAGCTCAAGTCGGCCCTGTTGCTGGCGGGTCTCGTCGGCGGTGTGGACGTGAGCGTGAGCGAGCCCGCTCGGTCGCGCGACCATACGGAGCGCCTGCTGCGAAGCCTAGGTGCCGAGATCCGTGTCGAGGGGGCGAGCATCGAATTCCGTGGCTCCCCCGGACTTCTCGCGCATCTCGCGCCCTTCGGTCTCGCGCTGCCCGGCGACATTTCGTCGGCGGTCTTCATGATCGGTGTCGCGCTCCTGGCCGATGAGGGGGAGTTGGCCATTCTCGGCGTGGGGGTGAACCCCACACGCACCCGAGTGCTCGAAGCTCTCCGACGAATGGGTGCCGATGTGGAGATCCGGTCACCAAGGGATCGGGGGGGTGAGCCCGTGGCCGATCTCGTCGTCCGGCCCGGTAGGCTCTCGGGTACGCTGGTTCCTGCCGACGAGGTGCCCGGTCTGATCGACGAGATACCGATTCTCGCTGTCCTCGCCTCGCGCGCCGACGGCGAGACCCGGTTCGAGTCCGTGGGCGAGCTGCGTCACACGGAGAGTGATCGTCTCGCGCTCATCGCGCGCAATCTCGAGACCCTTGGGAGCGAGGCCCGAGTGGAGGGGGATGATCTCGTGGTGGTGGGAGGAGTTGGGAGACCGAAAGGCATCGTGGAGACGGGCGGGGATCATCGCATCGCCATGGCCTTCGCGGTACTGGGTATGGTGAAGGGCGCGGGCGTGAGGCTCTCTGAGACAGCGTCCGTGGCGGTCAGCTATCCCGGATTCTTCGCCGATCTCGCGAGAATCACGAGGCGTGACTGAGAATGGTCGTCACGATTGACGGTCCCGCCGGCAGTGGGAAATCGACCACGGCGCAGGCGGTTGCGGAGCGGCTGGGGTTGCCGCACGTCGAGAGTGGAGCGCTGTATCGGGCGCTCACACTGGCTGCGCTGGATCAGGGGACCGATTTCAGGGGGCAGCGGCTCGTGGCCCTGGCGCGGTCGCTCCCCGTGCGGCTGGACTTGACCGAGGACGGCTTCAGGCCGGAGGTCGCGGGGGCCGATGTCTCCCAGGCGATTCGGTCGGACCGCGTGACCGCTAGGGTTTCAGAGCTGTCAGCCATCCCCGAGGTGCGCGACTGGGCGAACGCCGAGGTGCGCAGGGCGGTGGCACAACACTCTCGGGGCGCGGTGTTGGACGGTAGGGACATGGGGAGCGTCGTGTTTCCCGACGCCGATCTCAAGATCTACCTCGTCGCGAGCGCCCGGGAGCGCGCGCGCCGACGACTGCTGCAAGATGGTCATCCGGTCACCGACGACGCGCTGGGCGAGCAGACCGAGCTGCTGGTGGCCAGGGACAGAGCGGACGCGTCGCGTGAGGTGGCACCTCTCAAGCCGGCTCAGGACGCGGTGGTGCTGGATACCACGGAGATGAGCTTCGAGGAGCAGGTGGAAGCGATCGTCGTGCTCGCACGGAACACGTTCTCATAGCTTGACATAGCCTTATGCCAGGCCTAGCCTTAGTGGCTCACCGCTCGCCGGTTGGCGAGCGGCGTTCACGTGTATGGCACCCGTGAACGGAGGTGGTAACCTGGAACCTTTGGACCCTAACTGAATGCCTGAATCGCCTCAGGAAACTGTGACCCCAACCGACGCGAATGCGGCCGTCGCGTCCACCGAACCCTCCGCTTTTCCCGTCCGCCAGGATCTCTACGACGAAGCTTATTCCGACCAAGAGTACGAGCGGATGCTCCAGCTCTACGAGGGCACGCTTCAGAGCATCCAGGAAGGAGAGATCGTCAAGTCCACCGTTCTCCGCGTCACGGAGAGCCATGTCATTCTCGACGTCGGCTTCAAGTCGGAAGGTGCCGTAGCCATAGACGAGTTCAAGGACGCCGAAGGGATCAAGCCCGGCGATCAAGTGGACGTGTTGCTGGAGCGCCTGGAGGACGAGAACGGCGCGATCGTGCTGTCGAAGAAGAAGGCCGACTTCATGCGCGTGTGGGAGAAGATCCGGCACGCCTACGAGAACGACGAGCCGGTCAAGGGCACCCTCCAGAAGAAGATCAAGGGCGGTGTGGTTGTGGACCTCATGGGCGTCGATGCGTTCCTTCCCGGCAGCCAGATAGCGCTGAGGCGAGTGCCCAACATCGACGAGCTGCTTGGCAAGTCGTACGATTTCAAGATCATCAAGCTCAACAAGCGTCGCCGCAACATCGTGGTTTCCCGCCGAGTGATCCTCGAGGCCGAGCGGGCCCACAAGCGCGAGCACCTGATGAAGGAGCTGGCCGTCGATCAGGTGCGCAAGGGAGTCGTCAAGAACATCACCGATTTCGGGGCCTTCATAGACCTCGGCGGTGTGGACGGCCTGCTGCACATCACTGACATGAGCTGGGGTCGCGTCTCCCATCCGTCCGAGATGGTGGAGCTGGGACAGGAACTCGAGGTGAAGGTGCTCGACATCGATTGGGAGCGCGAGCGCATCTCGCTCGGCCTCAAACAGCTCCAGTCGTACCCCTGGGAGAACGTGACCGAGAAGTACCCTGTGGGCGCGCGCGTTCAGGGCAAGGTCGTGAGCATCACGAACTACGGGGCCTTCGTGGAGCTGGAGCCCGGCATCGAGGGCCTGGTGCACATCAGCGAGATGAGTTGGACGCGTAATGTGCGGCATCCTTCCAAGGTGGTCTCGATCGGCGAGACGATCGAGGCGGTGGTCCTCAAAGTGGAGCCTCAGGAGGAGAAGATCTCGCTCGGCATGAAACAGACCGAGCAGGACCCCTGGATGATGCTCCCGATGAAGTATCCCACCGGCACCAGGGTCACCGGCAAGGTCCGGAACCTAACTTCGTTCGGGGCCTTCGTGGAGATCGAGCCCGGCATCGACGGGTTGATCCATATCTCCGACATGTCGTGGACCAAGCGGGTGGAGCATCCATCCGAAGCGGTGCGGAAAGGCGACGAGGTCGAAGTCATGATCCTGAACATCGACCCCGAGAACAAGCGCATCTCCCTGGGGCTCAAGCAGCTCGAGGACGATCCCTGGCTCAAGATCGCGGAGGAGCACCCCGTGGGGATGGAGCTCGAGGGTCGCGTCTCGCGCTTCCAGGACAACGGGGCGGTCGTGGACCTGGGCAACGATCTCGAGGGGTTCGTGCCCCAGTCACAACTCCCGCTTCCCGAGGGAACATCGCCGGAGGAAGCCCTGAAGAGCGAGCAGCCGGTCGCCGTCAAAGTGCTGGAAGTGGATCCGATTCACCACCGCATGGTGCTGGCCGTAACGGAGATCATGGAGGCGCCGGAGAAAGCCGAGCCGACGGATGCGACGGATGCGGCAGCGCAGGGGGCGGACGCACTGGAGACGGAGGCGGCAGAGGCTGCAGAGGGTACGGAGGCGTCAGAGGCGGCGGACACGGAAGGGTTCGGTCCCAAGAACGAAACGCCGGCGGACTGAAGGCGGCCCGCGAGATCGGGTAGTCCCGTGACCATTGAACAAAAGCTGGACACCCTAAACAAGCTGCGCGTCGAGTCGGAGCAGGGTGGCGGGGCCGAGCGCATCCGCCAACAGCATGAGAAGGGCAAGCTCACCGCCAGGGAGCGGCTCGATCTGCTACTCGATCCCGGCTCCTTCGTGGAACTCGACCGTTTCGTAACTCACCGCAGCACCGATTTCGGTCTCCAAGACAAGAAGATACTGGGCGACGGAGTCGTGACCGGGTATGGTCGCATCGACGGTCGGTTGGTGTACGTCTTTTCCCAGGACTTCACCGTATTCGGCGGCTCACTCGCAGAGGCTCACGCGGAGAAGATCTGCAAGGTCATGGACCTCGCGGTGCGGAACGGGGCGCCGGTGATCGGCCTGAACGATTCGGGCGGCGCCCGGATTCAGGAAGGTGTCATCTCGCTGGGCGGCTACGCCGACATCTTCCTGCGGAACACGCTCACGTCCGGGGTCGTCCCGCAGATCAGTGCGATCCTCGGGCCTTGCGCCGGGGGTGCAGTCTATAGCCCAGCGATAACCGACTTCGTGTTCATGGTGCGCGGGATCTCGTATATGTTCGTGACGGGTCCCAACGTGGTGAAGACCGTGACGCACGAGGACGTGACCCCGGAGACGCTGGGAGGAGCCGACGTCCACGCCACCACGTCGGGGGTCGCGCACTTCGTGCACGACTCCGAGATGGAATGCCTGTCCGAGATCCGGCGCCTCATGGGCTTCATTCCCAGCAACAACTTGGACGAGCCGCCCGTCGTGCGCTCAGACGATCCTCCGGATCGCCGGGACCAGGAGCTGCTCGAGATAGTCCCCGACAATCCGAACAAGCCGTACGATATGCACGAGGTGATAAGACGGGTGGTTGACGGGGGCGAGCTTCTGGAGGTGCATCGGGAGTACGCCCCCAACATCATCGTCGGCTTCGCGCGTCTCGACGGACATCCGGTCGGAGTGATCGGGAATCAGCCATCGGTGCTCGCCGGAGTGCTGGACATCAGTAGCTCCATCAAGGGAGCGCGGTTCATCCGGTTCTGCGACGCGTTCAACATTCCCCTGCTCACGTTCGAGGACGTGCCGGGGTTCTTGCCGGGAGTCGATCAGGAGCACGGCGGCATCATCAAGGAGGGGGCGAAGCTGCTGTACGCTTACGCCGAGGCCACCGTGCCCAAGCTCACCGTCATAACGCGCAAGGCTTACGGCGGCGCTTACGACGTCATGAGCTCCAAGCACGTGCGGGGTGACTTCAACGTGGGGTGGCCGACCGCGGAAATCGCCGTCATGGGTCCGAAGGGAGCAGCGGAGATCTTGTTCAAGCGGGACATCGCCCAGGCCCCGGACCCTGACGAGAAGCTGGAGCAGCTCGTGAGCGAATACCGGGACAGGTTCGCGGACCCCTATCACGCCGCGTCACGAGGGTTCCTGGACGACGTTATCGATCCCAGGGAGACCCGCCCGCGTCTCATCTCAGCGCTTCACACCTTGCTCACCAAGCGCGACAAAAACCCTCTCAAGAAGCATGGGAATATTCCGCTGTAGGGGCGACGGGACGACAAGGCGACGGCATGACGGGACGACAGGATGACGGGACGACGGGAGGCTAGTGTGAAGCGCGTTCTGGTCGCCAACCGCGGCGAGATCGCGCTCAGGATCATCCGGGCGTGCCGCGAGGAAGGCCTGGAGTCAGTGGCGGCGTACTCCGAGGCGGATCGGCACTCCCCCCATGTGCGCGCCGCCGACATGGCGCGCGAGTTGGGTCCCGCGCCGGCGAGTGACTCCTACCTGGACATCGATCGGGTCTTGCGGGCCGCGAAAGAGAGCGGCGCGGACGCGGTGCATCCGGGCTACGGTTTCCTGGCCGAGCGACCCGAGTTTGCGCAGGCTGTGGAGGACGCGGGTCTGGTGTTCATAGGACCGCCGTCAGAGGCGGTCAGGGCGATGGGGGAGAAGACGGAGGCGCGCCGGCGCATGAAGGAGGTGGGAGTCCCGATCGTGCCCGGCACAACCGAGCCCGTTGCCCATCGGAGGGCGGCGGTCGAGGCCGCAGAGGAGATCGGGTATCCGGTGCTGCTCAAGGCGGCCCAGGGCATGCGGGTGGCCAAAACGGCTCAGGAAGTGGAGAAGGGATTCAGCCAGGCGGCGTCGGAGGCCCGGTCGGCGTTCGGCGATAGTTCGGTCTATCTGGAGCGCTTCATCGAGCGACCACGCCACGTGGAGATCCAGGTGATGGCAGACCAGTCGGGCCGGACGGTTCACCTGGGCGAGCGGGAGTGCTCGGTGCAGCGCCGCCATCAGAAGCTGATCGAGGAGTCGCCCTCCATGGCCGTCGATCAGGAGCTGCGGGAGAAAATGGGGGAAGCCGCGGTGAGCGCGGCGAGAGCCGTCGGCTATGTGAGTGCGGGCACGGTGGAGTTTCTGCTCGACGAGCGAGGCCGTTTCTACTTCCTCGAGATGAACACCCGGCTCCAGGTGGAGCATCCCGTCACCGAGATGGTGTACGGAGTTGACCTGGTGCGCGAACAGCTCCGCATTGCCCGTGGCCTCCCCATGAGTGTCCCAACAACGAAGCTCTCGCCGAGAGGTCACGCGATCGAGTGCCGCATCACGAGCGAAGATCCTTTCGGCGGATTTCTGCCGGCAACCGGTCGAATCGAGTACCTGGGGATCCCCGGGGGACCGGGTGTCAGGTGGGACGGCGGTATCGAGTTGGGTACCCAGGTCACGCTGCATTACGAGTCCTTGCTCGGGAAGTTGATCACCTGGGGTGAGAACAGGGGCCACGCGATCGGCCGCATGGAGCGTGCGCTCGACGAGTTGATCATCGTCGGACTGCCCACCTCGGTTCCCTTTCACCGCAGGGTGATGCGGGAGCGGTCTTTCCGCGCGGGAACATACGATGTGGGCTACATGGAGCGGGTGGGATCGGATCTGCTCGCAAGAGAGCCTGACGGCGACCGGTTGGAGCTGGTGGCGGTGGCCGCGGCGCTGGCGGCCGACGAAGCGCGGGGCGTGGTGGCCGTCCGTGGCGGGATGGCGGGCGACGGGCGCGATCGAGGTGCGGACAGATGGCTGCTGGCGGCGCGCAGGGAGGCGTTGAGATGAGAGAGGGGATAGCGGCGGCGGTGGCGGCGCGGGCGGCGGGAGCGGCAGCGGCAGCATGAAGTACACGGTCAACGTTCGTGGGCGGACGTTCGAGGTAACGGTGGACGGGCGCGAGGTGGCGATCGACGGGCGGCGGATCGAGGCGCGCTTGGGCGGCGTGCCGGGCGCTCCGCTTCGGCACCTTTGGATCGGGGACGAATCCCACTTGCTCGCGTTGACCTCCTTGACCCCCGACGGTGAGCACCAGGTGGTGCAGCTGGGCGGCGAGCGATGGCAAGTGCTTGTCGAGGACGAGCGCAGTCGCACGCTACGTAAGATGACGGGGCGTGGGACGGGGCGTTCAGGCGCTGCTGCCGTGAGGGCTCCGATGCCTGGGCTCGTGATACGCGTGGAGGTGGAGGAAGGTCAGGCGGTGAAATCGGGTCAGGGCGTTGTAGTTCTGGAGGCGATGAAGATGGAGAACGAGATCGCCGCCAGTGGATCGGGTGTGGTGAGTGCTGTGCGTGTGGCTCCGGGCGACGCGGTCGAGAAGGGGGCGGTGTTGGTGGAGGTGAGCGACGAGGGTTGACCCGCATTTCACAGCGCGCTACCATTCGCGACTGCCTTCATCTAGCCAACACGGGAGAGAGAGCCGTTTGACGCAGGCCGCCATCACCAAGACCAAGATGCCCAAGGCGCGCGATCTTGAGCACCGCTGGTTCGTCGTGGACGCAGAAGGCGTCGTATTGGGGCGTCTTGCGAGCCGTGTCGCGCAGCTCTTGCGGGGCAAGCACAAGCCCGATTTTGCGCCGCACGTGGACGGCGGAGACTACGTCATTGTGATCAACGCGGAGAAGGTCAAGCTTACGGGTAGGAAGCCGGCCCAGAAGCGGTACTTCCGCCACACGGGGTACATGGGGAACGAGAAGTTCACACCAGTGGCAACGATGTTGGCGAGACATCCGGAGCGCGTAATCGAGAAGGCGGTCTTCGGCATGCTTCCCAAGAACACGCTCGGTCGGCAGATGCTCCGGCGGAAGCTTCGGGTGTACGCGGGCCCGCGCCACCCGCACGAGGCGCAGAACCCCACTCCGGTGGCACTTACCCAAGGGCGGGTGGGATGACGACGGCGGTAGAGCAGGAGCTGAGGTGGCACGCAATTGGGCGGCGGAAAACATCGGTTGCACGCGTGTATCTCACGCCGGGTTCGGGCAAGTGGGACGTGAACGGACGCACGCTGGGTGATTATTTCCCCAGACGCTCGCTCGTGCAGCACATTCAGCAGCCGTTCACGGTGAGCGACACGCTGGGCGCCTTCGACGTCAAGGCGCGGCTGAGGGGTGGCGGCATGACCGGCCAGGCGGGGGCTTTGAGGCTCGCGATCGCGCGCGCGCTGGTCGAGGCCGACCCCACGCACCGACGCAAGCTGAGAGATCACGGGCTGCTCACGCGCGATCCGAGGGCGGTGGAGCGTAAGAAGCCGGGCCAACCGGGGGCGAGGAAGCGCTTCCAGTTCTCCAAGAGATGATGCCGGAGCTACAGGAACTCCTCGAAGCCGGTGTCCATTTCGGACACCAGACGCGCCGCTGGAATCCGAAGATGCGCCGTTTCATCTTCGCCGAGCGCTCCGGCATCTACCTGATCGACCTCCAGAAGACGGTGGGGCAGATTCAGAAGGCCCAGGACCTCATGCGCGACGTCGTGTTGCGCGGTGACAACGTTCTGTTTGTCTGCACCAAGCGACAGCTGAACCAGATCGTCCGTGCAGAGGCCGAACGCTGCGGCGCCCACTGGGTGACGGAGCGGTGGTTGGGTGGTACGCTCACCAACTTCTCAACCATCAAGAAGCAGATCCGCCGGTTGAAGGATCTCGAGCAGGGACAGGACGACGGTTCCTTCGAGTTCCTGACGAAGAAGGAGCGGTTACACGTCGAGCGGGAGCGCCAGAAGCTCAACAGGAACCTCGAGGGTATCAAGAACATGTCGCGCCTCCCCGGGACGCTGTTCGTGGTCGATTCGAAGAAGGAGCGGATCGCGATCGCCGAGGCGAACAAGCTGGGGATCCCGGTCGTCGCCATAGTGGACACCAACGCCGATCCGGACCTCATCACGGTTCCGATACCGGGCAACGACGATGCCATCCGTTCGGTCTCGCTAATCACCAGGGTGATAGTGGACGTGGTGGAAGAGGCGCGAAAGCAGGTGCCGGTGCGGGAGGCCGTCAGCGAAGCGGAGGCGTACTCAACGCATGTCGAGGGAGCCTCGGCCGACGAGGAGGAGGTCCATCGACGGAAGCGCACACGCCGCAAGCGGCGCCCCAAGCCGGAGGCCATTGCGGCACGGCTCAAGTCGGATGCCGAGGAGGCGGGCTCCGAAGCGGCGGAAGCTTCGGCGACGGATGGGAAGGACGGGGGACCCGAGTAAACGGTCGGAACGGATCCACACCGACCAGTCGCCGCCGCTCGTCGGGTACCAAGCCCGGAAGCGGCGGTTTTGACGTCAGGCGATAGATCGGACGGAGGAAATGGCAACCACGATTACAGCGAAGGACGTCTCCGCTCTCAGGAGCAGAACCGGTGCGGGCATGATGGACTGCAAGAGGGCTCTCCAGGAGACCGGTGGGGACATAGAGAAGGCGGTCGAGTTCCTGCGCAAGAAGGGAATCGCGCAGGCGGAGAAACGCTCCGGACACAGGGCGTCAGAAGGCGTCATCGGCTCCTATGTGCACTTCAACGGCAAGGTGGCTGTGCTCGTCGAGCTGAACTGTGAGACGGACTTTGTGGCGCACACGGAGGACTTCCAGCAGTTGGCCAAGGACCTTGCGATGCACATAGCGTCGGCGAAACCGATCGCCGTCACTCCGGAGGATCTTCCGCCGAAGGTGGTGGAACGGGAGCGCGCCATCTATGAGGCGCAGGCTGCCGAGTCGGGCAAGCCCGAGAAGGTCTGGCCCAGGATCGTCGAGGGCCGCCTCAAGAAGTTCTACGCCGAGAGCGTTCTCCTCCAGCAGCCCTATGTGAAGGATGACAAGAAGCGCGTGAGCGACTTCGTGAAGGAGGTCGCCGGGAAACTGGGCGAGAACGTCGTAGTGAGGCGGTTCGTTCGGTTCGAGCTGGGGGAGGAGTGATGCCCGAGCTCGCCTACGGGCGGGCGGTACTGAAGCTCTCCGGTGAGGCACTCGCCGGTGAGCAAACGTTCGGCATCGACTTCGACGTCCTGGATCGGCTCACTGAGGAGATCGAGCAAGTGTACGCGCTCGGCGCGAGTCTCGGTCTCGTGGTCGGGGGTGGCAACATCGTGCGCGGCGCCGTCGCGAGCCGGCGGGGCATCGATCGCGTGTCGGCCGACTACATGGGGATGTTGGCGACGGTCATCAATGCGCTGGCACTCCAGAACGCGCTCGAGAAGAGAGACGTGGACACCCGCGTCATGACGGCCATCCGCATGGAGGAGCTGGCGGAGCCCTACATCCGGCGCCGGGCGGTGCGGCATCTCGAGAAAGGTCGTGTCGTGCTATTCGCCGGAGGCACCGGGAATCCCTACTTCTCGACCGATACGGCCGCGGTTCTACGCGCTCTGGAGATAGAAGCGGACGTGTTCATCAAAGCAACCGGGGTAGACGGCGTGTACACGGCGGACCCCAAGGACGACCCGTCGGCCGAGTTCATTCCGGAGCTCTCCTACCAGGACGCGATCGTACGCAACTTGAAGGTGATGGACGTGAACGCGTTCGGCTTGTGCCAGGAGAACGGATTGCCGATTATCGTGATGAACGTGAACAAGAAGGGCGCGGTGGCCCGGGTGGTGCAGGGGCAGCGGGTTGGCACGATCGTCAAGTGAGGGACGCTGATCGCCCGGATGACGCGGATGAGATGACTGGTAGGGACGCAGGACTGTGACCGTTCGATGAAGACACTCAAGGAAGTGACAAAGCAAACGAAAGAGCAGATGCACAAGGCCGTGGAGAGCACGCAGCGCGAGCTGGCCACGATCCGCTCCAGCAAGGCGACGACCAGCCTGCTCGACACGGTTCGTGTCGAGGCCTACGGCCAGCACCTCCCGCTAAACCAGGTCGCGTCGGTGAGCGCACCCGAGCCTCGCCTGCTCACAGTCCAGCCGTGGGACAAATCGCTGATGCAGGCCATCGAGAAGGGCATCATGACGGCCGACCTCGGACTCAATCCGTCGAACGACGGAACCATCATTCGGATTCCCCTCCCTCCACTGAACGAAGAGCGGCGCAAGGAACTGGTCAGGATCGTTCGCAAGCTCGCCGAGGAAGGCAGGATCTCGGTCAGACACGCGCGCGGCGAGGCACTCGCGTCGATCAAGAAGGTCGAGCACGTCTCCGACGACGACAAGCACAGGACGGAGACCGAAGTGCAGAAGCTGCACGACAAGGCGATCGGGGAGATTGACGAGCTGGTGAAGGGCAAGGAAGAAGAGATCATGGAGGTGTGACCGCGGGCAGCCCGCCAGCCCCGGACCTCGATCTCCCGACGAGAGCGAATCCCCGTTCATGTCGCCCAACCTGAGCCGCCGCATCCTCGTTGCCGCAATCGGCATCCCCGCGGCGTTGGGCATAGTGTACCTCGGCGGCTGGGTGCTGGTCGTACTGGTCGCGATCTTCGCCGTCGTCGGAACCCAGGAGATCTTCGCCCTGGCGGAGAGAGGGGGGGTGCGGGCGGTGAGAGGTGTGGGATTCCTCGCGGCCGCAGCACTGCCCATCGGCGTGTATGTGTGGATGTCGCGCGAGGGTCCCTCAGCGCTCCAGGTGGCGCTCGCGGGGGCGGTGTGGATCATTGTGGTGATGAGCGCTGTCATGGCCGGCCGGTCCCCCCAAGACAGGCCCCTTTCGGTTGTGGCGGTCACGGTGCTCGGTCCGGCGTACGCGGGCGGCATGCCCGCGTTCATCCTCGTCTTGCGCCACGGCTGGGACACTCCGTCCGCAGCGGCTGCCACAGCCCTGGTGTTTCTCCCGCTGGTCGTGACCTGGCTGTGTGACACCCTGGCGATGGCGGGTGGAGCGGTGGTGGGCGGCGCGAAGCTGGCGCCGGTGTTGAGTCCCAACAAGACTTGGGCCGGGGCCGTGTCGGGAAGCATTGCCGCCGTCATCGCGGCGCCTCTCTACGGCGCGCTCGTGCTCGAACCCTTCGGGGTCGGCGCGGGAGCCGGTTGGCTGGCTCTGTTCGGGCTGGTCATCGCCGTCGTGGGGCAGGCGGGCGACGTGGCGGAATCGCTTCTCAAGCGAGAGGCCGGGGTCAAAGACTCGGGGAAGTTCTTCCCGGGTCACGGTGGCGTGCTGGACCGCTTCGACTCACTCTATTGGGTGCTTCCTACATCGGTGCTGCTGCTGGGAGGTCTTGGAATTCTATGACCGTCGGCGTCGCAGTGCTCGGATCGACGGGCTCGATCGGGACCAGCACCCTGCGAGTCCTCGCCCGCCAGTCGGGCAGATTCCGCGCCGTGGCGCTCACCGCCTACGGTTCGGAGGAACTGCTACGTCGGCAGGCTGCGGAGACCGGAGCGTCGTACGTCGGGCTGGTCAACCACGAGGATAGGGCTGAGGGCGCAGAGCGCCCGGGCGAAGGGAACGGAGGGGGCGAAAAGCGGGGACGCGCCCAGATGCGGTCGGGTCCTGAGTGCCTCATCGAGGCGGCGGTTCATCCCGACGTCTCGATCGTGGTGAACGCCGTCGTGGGGGCGGCAGGCCTCAGGGCTACTCTCGCGGCGCTGCGAGAAGGTAAGAGAGTGGCGCTTGCGAACAAGGAGACACTGGTAATGGCCGGCGAGTTGGTCTTGCGCACGGCGGAGCAGGGTGGCGGCGAGATCGTGCCGATCGACTCGGAGCACAGCGCCGTGCTGCAGTGTGTTACCGGCAGGCGTCCGGTGGAGCTCCAGCGCCTCATTCTCACCGCGTCGGGTGGGCCGTTCCGCGAGTGGCCCGCCGGGAAACTCGAGAAGGCCACGGTTGACGAAGCGCTTCAGCATCCCACGTGGAACATGGGGCCCAAGATCACCGTTGACAGTGCGACACTGGCCAACAAAGCGCTGGAGGTGATCGAGGCTCATCACCTGTTCGGCCTCTCGTATGACCGGATCGAGGTGGTCGTACATCCCCAGTCGATCATCCACGCGTTCACCGAGTTTGTGGACCGGTCGGTGTTG
>JBHIEQ010000028.1:0-13124 GCA_046760725.1 Gemmatimonadales bacterium | reverse complement strand
AAACCGGATGTCTCTGTCCCAAGCCTCGTCCAGAATCGCCGTGAGGGCCGTTGCCTCGTCGGTCCCTTCCGGGAAATCCTGGTAGCCGTAGGTGATGGCCACCTTGTCCCACTCCCCAATCCCCACGTCATAGACCTCCGAGTAGTCGAACGTTCCGTCGTCGTTCAGAGTGACGAGCGGATGGGGGTAGTCCATGACCGAAATGCGGCCGGCGCGGCTGTCGTAGTAGTTGTGACTCAGGCCCAGGGTGTGACCCACCTCGTGCGCCGCCAGCTGGCGAATCCGTGCCAGAGCCCATTCCGCGAGTTCCGGCGGAGACTCGTCACCGGTCTCGTAAGGTGAAAGCAGCCCCTCAGCGATCATGTAATCTTGGCGGATGCGCAGCGATCCTAGTGTGACCACCCCCTTGATTATCTCGCCGGTCCTGGGATCGATCACCGATCCGCCAGTGCTCCATCCGCGGGTGGACCGGTGTACCCAATTGATGACGTTGTATCGCGCGTCGAGCGGGTGAATGCTGTCGGGCCGAATCTCTACCCGGAAGGCGTTGCGATAACCCGCCGCCTCGAACGCCTGGCTCCACCAGCGTGCGCCCTCTAGCAGCGCGGATCGCACGGGTTCGGGAGTGCCGGGATCCAGGTAATAGACGATGGGTTCGACGGGATCGCTGACCGGCGCTTTGGGGTCGCGCTTCTCGAGTCGATGTCTTCTCACGTACCGCTTGATCATCGACACGCCCAGGGGCACGGCATAGTCGCGGAATGTGACCGCGCCATAGCCCGCTCTCGGATCGGCCGCGCGGGGCTCGTAGTCGTCGTCCGGCAACTCGAAGAACGAGTGGTGCAGCCTGATACTCGCGGCGGCTTCGGTTGCGGCCACGTCACCCACGCCCTCGAACCAACTCCCGCCGCCGAAACCGAAAGGCCCAAAGCCCCCGCCGCCCGCGCCGGCCCCACCGCCGGGTTGGCGCACGAACGTGAGTTCGACCTCGATTTCGGTGTTCCTGGGAAAGTTCATCGTGGCCGGCATGTAAACCGAGCTGCGGGACTCGTCCAGTCGGTAGATTCCAGGTCTCATCCGCTGAGCCAGGTTGGTGGCGTCGCGGATCAGGAACCCCGTGAGATCGACCAGGACCCGGCTGTCCGTCTCCGCCGCCGCGGTGAAGCCCCACAGCACCGATCGCGCGAACGCGTCGCTCACGGCTCGGACCTCCGCCGCGTTGTCGCTGGAAGCGCGGAACCCGTAGTTGGGCTGCACCATCAGGATCTTACGACCCACGCGCTCGAACTTCACGATGCGCGAACCAGCCAACTGACCACGGTCGATGCCGATATCGTTGGAGCCGAGACCAGCACCAATGCCGTTATTGTGCAGGACTTCGGCGTCGAAGTTGCTGATCTCCATCCAGAGCGTTCCCTGATCCGGGTCCCAGTAGAGCGGGAAGAATCCATCCAACTGCCGCATGCCCGCCGTCTTGTCCTCGATCGAAGGCAGCCCGCGCTGATCGCGGGCCGCCCCGCTTTGTGCGTGGAGCGGGCCCGGTGCCAAGAGAGCTGGGAGAGAGAGACAGAGTGCCGCCACGGTGGTCGCGGCGGCCGAATGACTGATTGCGCGCACGATGGGCCTCCTTGGGTACGTGAGCGATCGTCCGGGACCACGTGAAGATGCGCGCAAGAAACGCACCGCGCGAGCGCTGACGGCCACGGAGAGGGTGGGATTCGAACCCACGAGACCCTGACGGGCCTACCGGTTTTCGAGACCGGCTCCTTCAGCCGCTCGGACACCTCTCCCCGCGCCCCGAGTCCGCAACGCTCCCGACGACTGAGCGGCCACGAAGTCGCGGCGCGAGTGCATAATAGGGGGCGCATTCCTTACTTTCCACCCCGTGGAGAGGTGCCCGATTCGATGGGACGGCGAGTGAGAGCGAGGAAGTCGATAAGATGACGGATCGCGTGCTGATCGCTGAGGAACTCAGGGGGTTACTCGGCGATGCTCCGGTTCCGGGGTGCGACGTCGAGTGGATCCCGGCCGACCGGCCGACGCCAAGCGGCGACTACAGGGCAGTCGTGCCCCTTCTGTCGCGCCGTTTCGGCGCGGGCGAGTTCCGGGCGCTGCCCGGGCTCGAGATCGTGGCGAACTGTGCTGTGGGGTACGACAACATTGATCTGGCTGCGGCGCGGGACGCCGGGGTGATCGTGACGAACACTCCGGACGTGCTTACCAACGCCACGGCCGATCTGACCTGGGCTCTAATTCTCGCCGTGGCAAGGCGACTGAGAGAAGGGCAGGAGCTGATTGGTGCCGGTGCGTGGACGGGGTGGCATCCCGAGCAGCTCCTCGGTCTCGAGCTCGACGGAAGCACGCTCGG
Organism: Gemmatimonadales bacterium; assembly: GCA_046760725.1. Taxonomy (GTDB): domain Bacteria; phylum Gemmatimonadota; class Gemmatimonadetes; order Gemmatimonadales; family GWC2-71-9; genus JBHIEQ01. The sequence continues at coordinate 10,756 of JBHIEQ010000028.1, read as the reverse complement.
TATCGTGGGTGCGGGGCGAATCGGCCAGGCGGTGGGCCGGCGAGCGCTCGGCTTCGGCGTGCAGCTGCTCTATGCCGAGGTCACAGGATCGCGCCCGCGGTTCGAGGCGGAGACCGGCGCCCGGCGGGTAGAGCTAGATGAGCTGCTTGCCGAGAGCGATATCGTGACGGTTCACGTCCCTTCGACACCCGTCACTCGTGGAATGTTCGGTGCTGCGCGGTTCGCTCAGATGAAGCGAGGAGCCCTTTTCATCAACACGGCTCGCGGCGATGTGGTCGATGAGTGGGCTCTGGCCGCGGCTCTGGAGTCGGGGCAGCTGGGTGGGGCAGGGCTCGACGTGTTCGCGGACGAGCCGAACGTGCCTACGGCTCTCGTGACCGACTCGAAGGTCGTGACGCTTCCCCACATCGGGAGTGCTACTACGCGCACGCGACGCGCAATGGCCGAGCTGGCCGTGAGGAACGTGCGCCAGGTGTTGGAGGGCGGGGTGCCGGTTTCGCCTGTGGCGTTGCCTCCGCAGCGCTAGCCGCCGGTCGCGCCCGACGCCGCGGTCGCCGGCTGGTCCGCCGTTTCCTCGTAGGGCAGTTGGAAGTTCGTGAGCTCCGACGCGACCCGGAAGTCGAGCTCCGGGTACTCGTAGAGCGGCATGCGCGGCTCCGTCTGTCCCATCGAGTAGCCATAAACGCCTTCGTATTCGTCCGGGTCCTCGCCGAGCTCGCTCAGCTGGCGGAGGTACTCGCTCACCGACTTGGATTCGATCACGATGATCTTGCCCATCCGGTCGATGATGGGACTGTGGGCGCGGGTCCGATCATGGTCGAACTCAAGAACGCGCCTGCCGTATCGCGTTATGCCGATTACCCGGAAGGTAAGGCTCTTTCCGACAGCCGGGAGGTTCAGAACGCTACGGTCCGTTGCCAGGAAAGGGACGCAAGCTTTGCCCCTCAGCGTGCTCACTTCCCTCACCATTGACTCGGCGTGCTCTGACAGACGGCGAACGGCGTCGTAGTAACGGTCGGGGACGCGGCCGATGGCCTTTTCCTCCATCTCCTCCTGAACCACGCGCGCGACGGGAGTGAAATTGAAGTAGTTCTCCCTATAGCCCTTCACAACGAACGTGTAGTAGGGCAGGACTCCGATCTCGTTCAGCACCTCTCGCAGCTTCGCGGTATGGCCTCTGCGCGAGGCCGCGGAGGTCATCACGAGCTGATTGGTGACGATCCATCCGGCCTCGAGCAGCAGGTCTGTGGCTTTCTTTGCCTCAGGCGTCACCTCCATCGGCGACTCGAAATGTGTCTGGATGACGAATTGCCGCACGCCGATCTCGGAGGCTCTTTCCCTGAATCGTCTCAGGATCTCGGCCAAGGCCGGCGTCATCCGCTGCGGTAGATACACCGGGAGTCTGGTGCCCAAGCGCACACGCTGAATCTCCGCGTACTTTTTCCCGTCGGGCCGCACGCTGTTGGCGTCACGCTTCGCCTTGGCCATCTCGTACACTGCGTCCAGCAAGCGCTCCAGCGCGTGGTCCGTGCTCATCAGCGCGTCACCACCCGTGATCAGGATGTCGCGGAGCTGGGAGTCTTCCTCGAAGTACTTCATGAGTTCGGCGAGCTTGTCCGGCCACGTCGGCTTGGGCTCGAGTGCGTCCAGGTCGAAGTTCAGGCGGCCGCGCTGGAAGTCGAACATCCGCTGGCACGACGCGCACAGTCCGGCGCAGGCCCTGCCGGTCGTGTCGGGGATCAGTATCGCCACGTCGGGGTAGCGTCGATGCACATTGTCGTACGGCGGTAGCAACCATCCCGCTGCGTTGGGCTTCCCCGGCTGCACTTCATCCTCCTTTTCCCACGCGCGAATGTGGCCGAACTCTTCCACGAGTTGGCTCGTGTAGAGCACGTAGTGACGGATTGCGAGATCGGCACCGATGGCGAAGTAGGGAACCCGGACGTGCAGCAGCGACAGGTAGTAGGGGTTCACGAAAAAGGGGATGCCCTTGTCCCGGGCGGCGTACAGTATCTGCATCGTGTCCGGATCGAGCGAGTTGCCGAGCATCTCGTTCAACAGGTCGGGCGACCGTACGGCGAAATGCAGATGAAACTGCATGTCGTGCCACCACTCGAGCGCCACAGCCAGCTTGTCGGCGCGCGACATTCCTGATTCGAAGCGGAACTTGCCGCTCTTGATCTCGCCGCGATCCATGTGATCGACTAGAATGTTGAGGATCCGCTCCCGGTTCTCCTCGCGGAGTGCCACGATGCGCGGGTCGAGCCCCGACGGGTACCGCTCCATCCACCCTTCCACTTCGTCTCGCGTCGGCATGCGGCGGATAGACCTACCGGTGAATTGCCGGAACAAATGAAGCATGTCCTCGAAGAACTCGGGCCTGGCGCCGCCCGTGCCGTGATTGACGGCGAGCCACAACTGCCGGATCGGAGTGCTGACAGCGATGGCACCCCTCAAGTTCAGGTCATGGAACTCCCGGCCCGCATTGTCCACGTAGTCGAGAAGCCGAATGGCCGCGTAGTCGCTCCAACTCAACGACTCGTACGCCTGACGGTCGGCCTGGCGGCCCTCGTAGTAGGCTAGAGCCTGGGGACGCTCCTCGAGTTCCTCCAGCACCCACTCTCTCACGCCGATACGCGCCTCGATCTCGTTCTTCGAGTTGCGCATGATCTGCTCGAGCTTGGGGTTTTCCTTGAGGAGATTCTTGAGTAGTCGGTGCGACTTGACGTTGACGGCTATGTGATCGAGCTGCTCTATCGTCGTCATAAGACCGCTCCTGTGGCCACCGAACGGGGCGTGCGGGGGAGCGTCTGCTGTCTAGAGGAGTTTACTCCTCGGGTACGGCGGCCACAACAGAGGATCTCCGGGTCCGACTCATCCATGGGTCTCGAAGAGTGTGACCATCCACTGCACGACGCGCGCCTCGTGGACAATGCTCCACGAATGCGGATGCCTGTCACCGTTCCAGCGATATCCCTTGCCACTCGTAGTGATCAGCTCGGCCCGATCGTTACCCATGAGGCGCATTCGATTGACCAGCGCCGCTTTGTCCAAGGCGTTCATGTCGTCGTAGTCCAGACCGCGAGTCTCGATCACGAAGTGACTCGGGTTCCCTCCGGGCACGACCTCCGGTAGCACCAGGAGACCGACGATCTTGCGCTTGAGGATCATCTTGAGGTATGCTGGCATCGAGTCGCTCGCCGAACGATGGACGTACTCGAAGTCCTCGACGTTCCTCCCTTGCCACTCGTTCACCAACCAGCGGCGCCCGCGGCGCGGTAGGTCGTCAATGGCAAGTGACGCCACCGCAAGGGCGATACTAAGTGCGAGGCCGGTCCCCAATAGGAACCGCTTCGCGAGCCGGCTCCAACTCGCTCGCACTCTCAACTCCATCAGAAGATTCCCCTCAACCAGTTCAGGACGTGCTGCGCCACCCCCTCCCATCCGGGTTCGCCGACCATCCAATGGGCATGGTCGTTCAACTCGTCGTACTTCGCGACGTGGGCGTACTTCCGCGCGACACGCCGTGTGACCGCTACGGGAGTGATCTTGTCCCGCCGGCCGGCCACGATGAGCAGGGGGCAACGCACCCTCGATTCATCTACTCGCGCGGCGCCGTTGGGGTCAAACGGCCAGAACCCAATCTCGCTGGCGGCCCGCCCCGACTCGTACACGAAGCGATCGTAAACCGAACGTCGATCTTCCGGCGAGAGCAAGCCGAGCATCGAATAAGCTGCCTCGCCAAAGGTCTGGCGAAATGGCTTCGCCCAGAAACGCCATCTCGTGAGGCCGCTCAGGAAGCTCCGGATGACCGACGGCCTCAAGGCGAAGATGCCGGCGGGAGGTGCTGGAGCGAAGAGCACCGCGGCGCGGGCCAGACCGCGGGCGGCAAGCATCTGCGAGAGTAGCCCGCCCATGGAGTGGCCCAAGAGGATCGGTTTTTCGCCCAAGGCGCGAATCAGTCTCTCGAGGTCCTGGGCGTAGTCCAGCAAGCTCGTGGTGCCGAGCCTCGGATCGGGCTCCCCAGCGGGATCGACGTCATGAAACCGCAACGTCGGGACCTCACAACGAAATCCCTCGCGCTCGAACAAGTCGCGGAAGTTCCCCCAGCACCACCCGCCTCCCCACATCCCGTGGATCATCACGACGGTTGGTGGCATCGGTCTCGCTGACTCATCGGAAGGGCGCAAGAAACTGACTCCCAGGCAGCGAGCCCGCAAGCGCGGGCGGCGGGGAGAGACTGACCAATTCCAGGCGCTTGTCGCGCTCCACCTCCAAGACCAACCCCACACCCCGAGCGTAGTAGTTCAGCTCTTCGTCCCCGGGCTCGAGGGGCGTCCAACCCCTGATGACGACCAGGTCATCGAATGACCCGAAGGGCACTGTCGCCGACGCGTCCGTACGTAGCACCTCGCCCATATCCTCGGCGTGGCCCTCGTAGTACTCCTGGCGATAGCTTCGACCGACCTCGGGGGCGCCCATCATTATTATCCCCGGCTGGGCGCCGTCCAGGCCGGCCTCCCAAGAGCCCGCGGTGCTCGATACTCGGCCGCCCCCGTATTCCTTGGTGTCCTCGCCGAAGTACCACACGGTGCTGTCGGTGTGTTGTGCGTACCAATCCCAGGTCTCCTCGACCAGCTCGCCGTCCTCGTACTCGCGACTGCGTACGACAGTGCACGTCACTCCCATGACGTCTCTCGTCTCGTCGGTCACGCTGACCTCGACGCGCTCACTGCCGTCGGTGGTCTGGTAAGTGAATGTCGTACCAGGGGTCAGGGGGAAGTAGGGGTTGTCAACCTTCACCGAGAACTCGGCGGGATCTATGTTGGGCGCGTACGGTTCCTCTCGTTGTTGTGCTCCCTGGCCGCATGCACCGCCGAATAGTGCAAGGATGGCGAGCGCGGCTAGGGGGTTGTGTCCCCTCAGTTCGTCGGATCGCCTCAGTGATCTCAACGCGAGCCCAGTGGGGCTGAGACGATCAGGCTGCCGGCGAGTACAGGCAGAGCATCGTACGGGTCCATGTCGTACTCCCCGAGAGCCCGTAGGGTGAGACGAACCCGGTATGGGTCAGCGTAGAAGTCCAACCCCAGTTTCAATTGAAAGACGCTTCGCTCGCACGTTCGGGGCGCCGAGATGGGCGGATCGGGTCGTGATCCGTAGTCCAGTGTCGTGAGGCCCCAACTCATGCGAACCTCATCGGCGGTGACGATTCTCCGAACTCCGATGCCTGTGGATAGGCCCACTTGATCTCGACCGCGGTGCGCCACCTCGCCCTCGTACTGCGCGTAAACGTCCGTCGTCGCCGCGTCGGGCGGCAGAGTTTCCTCACTCGGCAACAGAGATCTGAGCAAAGCGACACTGAGGATGGCGAGCGCCCGAGCCACTGAGCCTCCTGTCGCGCGACTCTTCGCGGGGCGGACTAATGCGAAAGCTCGCCGCCCGGGGTGCGAGGTGGAAGGGGGCCGATCAGTGCCTAGCTGGAGGTTCCGGCATCCGCCGGAAGCTCGCAGCTCGCCCCCTCCAGGTCGCTTGGTGAGAAGGGGATTGCCTCGTGTTCCTGCAGAGCCTCGTCCGTCTTCGGATGTAGCGAGTCAGGGAGGGCCTCCGTGCTTTCATCTCAGGCCTCCTGTCACCCTATTGACGAACGAGTATGCACCGGTTGCACAGGGCTACTCCCGAACCAAGTCATACAGCCGCACATGCTCAACCTCGAGCGAGTCACGTTCCACTCCGAGGACGTGCTCGTCGGTGATCTCGGTAGCACGGAAGGTGAAGGGTAGCTCCGCGCGCGCAACCAGGACACCACCGTCGTCAAACACCCACCACCGGCTGGTGCAGTTGCGCGACGTCACGCGTCGATTCCCCACACCCGCAGAAGACGAGTGCGAGAACGGCGGGGAACGGGACGAAGGTCTCTTTCGTATGGTTGACGGGAAGCATCTCACAGCACCGCATACTCGAGCTGCACGGTACCCGTTCTCTCGTAAACCTGGTGCGTCGTGAGCGCGAGCTTCGCCCTCGTTTTCCGGCGGGGCAGGAGCGGGAGTCCCCGGCCCAGCAGTACGGGGAGCACCGCCACCTCCACCGTGTCCACCAAGCCGAGGTCGAGCAGGCTGCGGAACAGCGAGCCACCGCCGAATAGCCAGATGTCCTTGCCGGATCGTTTCTTGAGCGCTGGTACTCTGTCTTGCGGGCTGTCCGAGACGATGGCATCCGGGCAGTCGGCTTGACGCAAGGTGCGCGAGAACACGTACGTCTGCATGCCCGGGATTTCGGCGCCGGGGCCCTGCGCGCGCGCGCGGCCTCGTAGGTCTTCCGCCCCATAAGGACAGTGTCGAACTGTCTGTAGAGAACCTGAAAAATCGAATTCCGGATCAGTGACGATCCAGTCGATCTCGCCCTTTGGGCCCGCGATGTAACCGTCGAGACTGGCCGCCACCTGATAGCGAATCCGTCTCACAAGCTCCTCCGATCATGAGCATGGTGGAGGCCCGGTACAATCCGTGATTCACGAATAGTAGCCATTGTGTCGCTGGCCGGTGAGTGGCCCACGGAACATCTTACCCTGGGCACTGGCCACAGAGACGACCATGCTGAGATTCTCTCGCAGGCTCATCCGGACGTGCATGCTGATTTGCCTCGCGCCGGCTCCCCTTTGGGCGCAGCGCGAAGATCCCGAGAACCCCGACTGGACGAAGTACCATAGCACGAGGGAAGCATACGCCTTGCTCCAAGCGTGGGCGCGGGCGCACGCCGACCTCACAGAGCTCTACTCCATCGGACAGACACTCGAGGGCACGCCCCTGTTGGTACTGGAGATCACCAATGAGGCGACGGGGCCGGCATCGGACAAGCCCGCGTACTACTACGACGGCAACATCCACGCCGCTGAGCTGACCGGTGCGGAGGTGGTGCTCCACTTCGCCTGGTACGTGCTCGAGAACTACGGTAGCGATACCCGCGTCACGCGCCTCTTGGACACCCGCGCGTTGTACGTGCGGCCCAAGTTCAACCCGGACGGAGCGGACATCGCGCTCGCTACACCGCAGAGTCTGCGCAGCACACCGCGGCCGTACGACGAGGACATGGACGGTCTCAAGGATGAAGATCCGGCCAACGACCTGAACGGTGATGGCGCGGTTACCGACATGCGTGTGCCGGACCCCGGCGGTCTGTGGAAGGCGAGCGCCGACGATCCGCGCGTCATGCTCCGCCGGGGCGACGAGGATGTGACCGGCGCCTTCTACGATCTCTACTCAGAGGGGATCGACGACGACGGAGATGGCCGGTTCAACGAGGATGGCCTGGGTGGGATCGACATGAACCGCAATTTCCCGCGTGAATGGGGACTAGAGTTCGAGCAGCGCGGAGCGGGACCTTACCCGCTGTCCGAGCCGGAGACCCGTGCCACGGTGGAGTTCCTTCACGCCCATCGCAACGTCACGGGGATCTTCCATGGGCACACCTCGGGCGGTTTCCTGTATCGCCTGCCGTCAACCGGGCCGTGGGACGAGTTCGACTTGTTCGATCAGAACCTGATCCTGGAGTTGGCCGAGAAGTACCACACGACGACCGGCCAGCACGTGATTCCCAGCTACAGCAATCCACGCGTGCACCGGCATGGGACTCTGATCAGCTGGGGGTACTGGGACCTCGGTGTGATCGGCTTCGTGCCGGAGTTCTGGGGCGGATTCGGAACGGACTATGACGGGGACGGCGATGTGAGCGAGGCGGAGCGGCTTCGCTGGAACGAGGAGGAGTTGGGAGGCGAGGGCTTTGTTGACTGGAAGCCGTACGAGCATCCGCAACTCGGCCGCGTGGAGATCGGTGGCTGGAAGTCGCGCTTCACGCGGCGGAACCCCCCGCCCCACCTGTTGCGCGGTGAGATCGAGAAGTACGTACCGTGGATGTTGTGGCTCGCCGAGGTGAGTCCGCGCATCGTGATTCGGGATGTCGCGGTGACGCCCATGGTTTCGGGCAGCTTCTTGAAGCTCGCGGTGATCGTGGAGAACGAGGGTTATCTCTCGACCAACATCACGCAGCGGGCGTTGGACGCGCGGCTCACGCCTCCGGTGCGTGTGATGATCGAGCTACGCGACGCGGAGCTGGTGACCGGCTCGAAGCGTGTGGACTTGGGCCACCTGAAGGGCTTGCGGGATGCGGTGGGCGACAATCGTCGTGTGGAGTCGCGCGCCTCGGTCGAGTACGTAATTCGCACTACCGGTACCGATCCTCGCGTGGCGATAACGGTTCAGTCGGAGAAGGGTGGGACCGTGCGGCGGAACGTGCGGCTCCGCCCTTCGGCTCCGTCGCCTGACGCTCATGCCCGGGGATCATGGTGTCGAGTTGTACTACGTGCGGGCGCGGTGGTACGAGCCCCAGACGGGCCGGTTCTTGAGCGAGGATCCGATTGGGCTCGAGGGTGGGATCAACCCCTATGTGTATGCGGCGGACCGTCGGATGAGGCGGTGGGATCCGTCGGAGCTCTTCAACGGCCGGTCACGCCGCCGAGGCGCTATTCCTGCGGCGAGTGCTCCCCGGCACTTGGCGCGAACTCCACGTATGCACCGCGAAAACGAATCCGCCCTGCGGCTTTCTCCTGCTCGTACCGCGCCTTGGCCCGCGCGAACGCACCGCTATCGATAAGCGGAACGCCTTCCTCGAGCACCGCGCAGCGCAGGTAGTTCACCTCCGGCCGGAGTAGCTCGTCCGGCGTAAGCGGAATCGGCTCAATGCCAGGCAGGCGGCAATCCACGATGCGGAGGCCGCGCTGCAGCGGATTGAGCCCCGCGAAATCGCGTGAGACGACGGCGAGGTCCCAGTCGCTTGTGTCGAGCTCCTCACCACGGGCTCGCGAACCGAACAGAACCAGGGCGTCGAGCGTCACCCGTGCGCCGAGGCAGGCACGAGCGCGCTCGAGCACAGCCGCTACGCGATACTCGTCCGGGCGTACGCGATTATCCGGCGCGCGTGCTCCAGGCATTCCCTCGCGATCTCGGCGTCGTAGTACGTGGTGGGGTCGCCTCCCAGCCCGTTCGGGTAGCGGGATTGAATGTAGTGCAGGTCGAGCCGCCGAGCGACGGTGTCGAGGCCCTCCGGCACGGCGGCACCGTCGGCGCGCAACACGTCGAGCAGGGTGACGCAAGCGTGGGCCCGGTGTGACTTGCCACGCATCGTGATTGCGGCCTTGAGGCTCTTCTCCGCCGCCTGTTGGGCGTGGAAGGCCGCGAGGTTATACCGGCGGGCTTCCAGGAGTACCTGGGCCGCCTCCAGGTCAGCGTCGGCCGTATTCATCCACCAGCGGGCTTCGTCGCGCACGCGCGCAGTATGGGCCACCGGTGAGGTTTCGGCAACCGCCGTGATCGCTTCGAACCCCTGACGGGATTGCTACGCGCAGACCCGCGCACTCCATGCCTCGTATGCGACTGGCTCGGCGCTGTTCGGTAGCGGGCGGCGGAGCCTGGCGGGGCCTCGCGAGCCACGCTGTACGGGTGGCTGGCGGAGCACGAGATCGTGTCGTCGCGAGTGCGGCCGCGAGTCTCTCATGGGACAATGCGGGAATGTCTCATGAGGCAGTCTTCTCGCTCGGACCACACTCCTAACGCGTTGTACCACAACCAGTTACACCTCAGGCCCATGTGGCACGGCTCGTGCCCTTGAATGAGGCGAAGAATCAACTAGCGCGTAGCCTTCAGCCGGGGCGACCGATGCTTAGAAATCGACGTCGAACGTTGGCGGTGTACAGTGGATTCGTGCGGAGGCTCGAAGACCGGGGCGCTGAGGCTCGGGTCGGTCTCCGGCGCGGTTCGAAGGTTGCGTTCCGACTCGGGCACCCTCTGGGGCGAACCCCTTTGTTGACCTCTCATTATGCCGTAGGTAAACTCCTCCCAGCCTATGATCCCTCCCGAGCGGCGTGCGCTTCTCGACGCCCGGGCCATCGACCGGGCTCTCCAGTCAATTGCTCAAGAGATCGTCAACTTCGCGGGCGGCACCGAGCGCCTGGCGCTAGTGGGTATCGAGCGCCGCGGCACCGAGCTGGCCGATAGGATCTCCGCCCTCATCAAGGAGACTGAGGGAGCGGAGGTGCCGCGAGGCGGTATGGACATCACGCTCTACCGCGATGACCTGGAGACGGTCGGGCCCAAGCCGATTGTGGGCGAGACACACATCCCGTTCCACCTCGACGGGAAGGTCGTCGTCATCGTGGACGACGTGCTTTACACTGGCCGCACCATCCGCGCCGCACTCGATCAGCTGGCCGACTTCGGGCGGCCCGCAAGGATCGGGCTCGCGGTCTTGGTCGATAGAGGAGGGCGCGAGCTGCCGATCCAAGCCGACATCGTCGGCGTCAAAGTCGACGCGGCACATGGCGACGTGGTCGATGTCCTCGTCTCGGAATTGGACGATCGTGACGCCGTGGAGTTGGTTCCCCGAGGTGACCCGTGACGCTACCACCGCTAGGCAAGGATCTCCTCGGGCTGGAAGGTCTCTCCAGTGACCAGATCCGACTGATCCTCGATACCGCAGAGCCCTTCAAGGAAGTATCCGAAAGAGCCATCAAGAAAGTCCCCACCCTGCGCGGCAAGACCATCGTCAACCTCTTCTTCGAAGCTTCCACCAGAACCCGCACATCGTTCGAGTTCGCCGAAAAACGGCTCTCGGCCGATACGGTCAACATCGCCGCATCGGGCTCGGCGGTGGAAAAGGGAGAGAGCCTGGTCGATACCGCGCGCAACCTCGAGGCGATGCGCATCGA
>JBHIEQ010000027.1:0-13269 GCA_046760725.1 Gemmatimonadales bacterium | reverse complement strand
GTCCCATCTGACCGGACCAAGGATCTCCTCTCTTCTCGGCGCGCTTGATCAAGAGGATGTCGGGCCCGCGCGTGCCGCCCTCGGCCAGGACCAGAGAGACTGCGGCCTCCGCCCGACCGGTCGCGTCGGGACGCGTGGGCTCATGCGAAGCGAGCCTCGTTCGAATGTGAGCGAAGGTGAGCCGCCTCACGGAATCTCGGGCAACCGAACCATACTCAAGGGGTATGCGTTACAAGGGTACGGAGCGTCGCGAACGGTACTTGCGCGGCGCCGTATATTGTAGTGGGGCTGGTCGGGGTGTTCGGGGCACATATCACACGTAGCGCGGAGGTGCGTATCAGCAAGTTTGCCGTCGGACTCATAGCGCTCGTCACCGTGGCGGCCACCGGCTTTATCCTCCGGCGGAGACACGCGGTGGCCTCGCGCGCCGGGCAGACGGGAGGCGCGGTAGACGCGCTCTACGCCGCCGGTCTCTGATCCCCACCGGGCGGCTCTCGAGAGCCGCCCGGTTCCTTATCTCACCCCACGTCAAAACAGGTACGTCACGAACCACTCCACGGTGAGGCTTGCCGCTTCCTCGAGCGCTGCTGTTGATCCGTTCCACGGATGGCGCGCGCCAAAGGTGTGGCCGCCCCCTTTGATCACGTGAAGTGCCACGTTACGACTCGATGCAGCGTGATAGAGCGCTCGCCCCTCGCTCAACGGGACGGACTCATCGCTGTCCCCGTGAACGATGAGCCATGGTATGTCCACGCGGCCCGCGGCCCGGAGGATGTCCAGTCGCTCCCCGTATTCCTCCAGGTCGTCCAGGTAGTCGAGGTAGAGGGGCAGCACCTGTTTCGTCCGTACGTTCACGACATCCATGTCGCCGTCCCTGCGCCACTGCCGCACGGTCTGCGCATCCCACCTGAGAGCGGATGAGATCGGCGCCCAGGTGACGAGGGCGGCGATCTCGGTGTGTTCCGCCGCGTGGAGCAGGGCGATACCGCCCCCCTTCGAGTGACCGAGGAGGCCGATTCTCGTAGGTGGCCCCACCCCTTCGACGAGCCTCCCCGCCTGGAGAAGGGAGCACACCGCCGAAAGGTCTTGGAGATCGTTGCTGATGGTCATGTGTCCGAACCGCTCGGGTTCGGAGAACGACTCCCCGTCGGCCCCTACACCGCTCCCCGAGAAGTTGAACGACACGGCCGTCATGCCGGCTTTGGCGAGCCTGTCGGCTGCCCAGGGGAAGAAGCCCCAGTCCTTGAACCCCTTGAACCCGTGGCAGATAACGACGGCGGGTCGTCCCGTTCCGCCGCCCGCCGTCCTCAGGTCGCCGCGCAGGGCTCTCCCGTCTGCTCCCTCGAGCTCGAACGAGTGCTTCCGGGGCGTAGCCATCGCTACTTTGACCCTTCATGTACCGCGGGGTACATTCTTCACCCCCCTTATGAGTGGCTCGATCCGATGGGTCTGACGATGCGCCCTTCTAATCCGGCACTCGCTGCCGTCGGGCGCACGATCAGCCAAAATCGTGACCGGCTGGTCGAGCAGTGGTCCCACTGGGTCCTCACCCGGATGGCACTCGCGCCCCATGTCTCCAGCGCCGCGGTGGAGCGCGAGGTGGCTCTGTTGGTTGACATTCTGATCGAAACCGCGGGTCCGTTGCGCCGCCAGATCGCGGAGCTGTGGTACACGGCCTGCGACAGCTACGGCCGTCATGCGGCCGAGCGGGGGCTGGCGGCGGGCGAAGTCGTCGAGGAGCTCCAGTATTTCCGCGAGCTTCTCATCCGCGACCTATCGGAGACAGTCGCTCAGCTGCCGGCGCGTCAGTCGCTGGCCGCCGTACTCAGATTGAACCGTGTGATGGACAGAGGGATCTCGCATGCCGTCGTGGGCTACACGGACACGCTGGTGGAGACTCTGCTCAACCGCAAGGGGATTCCGATCGCCGCGGGGAGGCCGGGCGAGGACGAGCTCATTCGCCGCATCGCGCAGTTCGAGGAGGAGTTGGAGCAGATACGCCTGAAGAGCCGTTAGATCCTACCCAGCCACCTCCTCCCCACCATCCACGTTGATCACGTTGCCGGTGATCCAGTCCGTGCCAGGGTGACACAGTGACACCACGGCCCGGGCTATGTCCTCCGGGGTGGTGAGTCGCCCGCTGGGGTTGCGGCGCACCGCCTGCTCGAAGAGGTCCTCGTATCCCGGGATTTTGCGCGCGGCCGGAGTGTCGGTCACACCGCCACGCAGTGCGTTGGCCGTGATCTGCCGCGCCGCGAGTTCCACGGCAAGCTGTCTTATGTGCGATTCCAGCGCGCTCTTGGCGGCCGAAACCGCGCCGTACATCCTGATCACACGCGTGGATCCGGAGGAGGTCATGGCGAATATCCGACCTCCCTCACTCATCAGTCCACGATTCACCAAGTCCTGTGCCCAGTACACTAGAGAGTGCGCCATCACGTCCAGCGTCATCTCCATGTTCGCCTTGGAGAGGGCGTCGTCCGCGATGTAGGGTTTGAGCGTACCGAACGCCAGCGAGTGCATGAGCACTGCCACGGTCCCGCCATTAGCCTCCAACTCGGTCTCCAGCGCGTTCAAGACTTCCTGCCGCCGGTCTTCGTCCGCGGCGTTGACGTTGAAGAACAGAGACTTTCTTCCTGACCGCTCGATTGCGGACTTGATGTCCCGGACGTGTTGGAGACCGGCCTTGCGGTCGAGATGGACTCCCGCTATGTCGTAGCCGGCTTCGGCGAGCGCTCTGGCCGTCGCCTCTCCGAAGCCGCTCGATGCGCCGAGCACGAGCGCCCACCTGGGTGTCGTCGTCTGTGCGTGCGCCAACAAGATCCTCCGGCAGACAAAGAGTCCGCGGAAATTAGCCCATGAGACTGAACGTAGCCATCGCGCTTGGCCTCCTCGCAGGGCTGCTGCTCGGACTGGTAGCGGCTCTGACCGACTCCCCGGCACTCGTGGCCATGGCCGAGGGCGTCGAGCCTGTGGGGTTCGCCTTCGTCAACGTTCTCAAGATGGTGGTCATTCCGCTGGTCACGTCGGTCATCTTCGTGGGCGTCGCGACGCTGAGAGATCTCAGGCGACTGGGAAGGATGGGTGGTCTCACGCTCGCATTCTTCGCCGCGACCACGGCGATAGCCGTGTTGCTGGGAATGGCGATCGGGCGCGCGTTCCTCCCCCTGTCCAGCGAAGCCGCGAGGGAAGCGGCGAGTGCAGCGTCGGCCGAGGCGCCTACCCTGCCCGGCATAGTGGAATTCCTTCTCAGTCTGATCCCGGCCAATCCCTTCGCGGCCGCGGTGGAGGGGGCGCTCTTGCCTCTCATCGTGTTCACGATCCTCATGAGCGCGGCCACGGGCGCGCTGCCTGTTGACGAGCGCGAGCGGCTCCTGTCGTTGGCACGCGCGGTCGCCGCCGCCCTCGTAAAGCTCGTGCACTGGATTCTCTACGTCGCGCCGGTTGGAATCTTCGCCCTCGCGGCCCCGGTCACGGCGCGCGCAGGCTGGGCGATGCTCCAGAGCCTCGCCACCTTCGTGGTCGCGGTGCTCGTCGGTGAAGTTCTGTTCGTCGCGGCGGTCTATCTACCCGTCGCAAGGCTGCTCGGCGGGATAGAGATCCGCCGGTTCCTGCGAGGGTGTGTGAGCCCGCAGATCATCGGTGCCACGACGGTGTCCTCGCCCGCGACGGTACCGGCCATGCTGGAGGCGGCGGAGGACGAGTTCGAGATCCCGCTTTCCGTGGCCGGGTTCGTGATCTCGCTCGGTGCGGGTATCAACCGGGCGGGCTCGGCACTGTTTCAGGGAGCGGGGGTCGTGTTTCTCGCCTGGCTCTACGGCGTGCCGCTGCCGCTGGCGGGGATAGGAGGTGCCGTAATTGCGACCTTCGTCGTCTCGTTCACCGTACCCAGCATCCCCGGGGGCAGCGTATTGACACTGGCACCGGCCCTGGGAACGATAGGCATTCCGCTGGACGGGATGGCGGTGCTCTTGGGCGTCGATCGGATACCCGACATGGCACGCACGGCCGTGAACGTGACCGGCACACTCACCGCGACGGCGATGGTCGATCGGGTCGAGGCCCGGCAAACCGCTGACCGCCAACCGCCAACCTGAAACCGCGAGCCGCAAACCGATCGTGAAGCTTCACACCGCCATAGCCCTCGGTCTCGTCGGCGGCCTGGTTTTTGGTCTGATCGCCGCCCTGACGGACTCGCCGGTGCTCACGGCGGTCGCTCTCGGGGTGGAGCCGGTGGGAACGGCCTTCGTCAACCTCCTCAAGATGGTCGTGATTCCGCTCGTCGTCTCGGTGATATTCGTGGGTGTCGGGGGGATGGGAGATCTCCGTCGGTTGGGGAAGCTGGGCGGATTCACGCTCCTGTTTTTCGCCGCGACCAGTCTCGTGAGCGTCGTGCTGGGGATGGGCTTGATGAAGGCCTTGCTCCCCCTGGCGAGCGATGCCGCGACACAGGCGGTTCAGGGAGGTACGACCGAGGCGCCACGCCTTCCGGGCATGGTCGAGTTCCTTTTGAGTCTCATTCCCGCCAATCCGTTCGCTGCGGCGAGCGAGGGCGAGCTTCTCCCCCTGATCGTGTTCACGATTCTGGTGGCGGGCGCCGCCACTGCGTTACCTGACGACCAGCGCGAGCGACTCATGGGGCTCGCGAACCCGTTGGCGTCCGCTCTCATCAAGCTGGTTCACTGGATTCTGCTAATCGCGCCCGTGGGAGTCTTCGCTCTCGCGGCACCGATAACCGCACGGACGGGCTGGGCGATGCTTCAGAGCCTCGCCGCATTCATACTCGCTGTGCTGCTCGGGCTGGTGCTCTTCGTGGTCGCTGTGTACGTGCCCGCCGTACGATGGTTCGGGCGCATGCGCGTGGTGCGGTTCTTCCGGGCCTCGGCGAATCCGATGATCATCGCCGCCGGCTCCGCAAGCTCGGCGGCTACGCTGCCCGCGATGTTGGAGGCCGCGGAGACGGATTTGCGTATGTCCCGGCCCGTCTCCAGCTTCGTGATTCCTTTGGGGTCCGCGATCGGGCGCGCGGGCAGCGCCCTATTCCAGGGGGCGGGGATCGTATTTCTCGGCTGGCTCTACGGGGTGCCGCTTGCGGCATCCGGGATCGGTGGAGCGATCCTGGCCACTCTCATCGTGTCCTTCACTGTGGCCGGCATACCCGCGGGAGGTGTGATGAGCCTCGCGCCGGCTCTAGGATCGGTCGGCATCCCGCTCGAAGGTCTCGCGGTGCTACTGGGTGTCGATAGGATTCCGGACATGGCGCGGACGACGACCAATGTCGTGGGTGTGCTCGCGGCCGGGGTGGTTGTGGAGCGCGTGGCCGGCAACCCGGCGGCCGACGCTGCGGGGACCGCCTAGCATGCTGTTGCGTGTGGCTGCCGACCTACTCGTCGTGGTTCACCTGGGCTTCGTGATCTTCGTCGTGGTGGGGGGCTTCATGGCCTGGCGCTGGCGAAGGTTGGCGTGGTTGCACGTACCAGCCGCTCTCTGGGGTGCCCTGATCGAGTTCATGGGGTGGACCTGTCCGCTCACTCCCTGGGAGGTGTTGCTCAGGCGGGCGGCGGGTCAGACGGGGTACGAGGGTGGGTTCATCGAGCACTATCTTATTCCGGTCATTTACCCCGAGCAGCTCACGAGGCCGATGCAGCTCGCACTGGGCGGGCTGGTCGTATTGCTCAACTGTGTGGCGTACTTCGTGTACTTCAGACGGAAGCGAGTATGACGCTCCTCAGTAGAATCCGCGGTATCAAGCTTCACACGCAGATTTTGATCGGCCTGATCCTCGGCGCTGTCCTCGGTCCTCTTCTGGGGGACTTCGCAATTCGGATCAAGCCGTTGGGCGACGCGTTCATCAATCTCCTGATCATGGTCGTGGTGCCGCTCGTGATGGCGTCTCTCATCGTGGGAACGGCGAGTCTGGGTGATCTCCGCAAGCTCGGCAGGATCGGTGTCAAGACGGTGGGCTATTACCTCGTCGCGACGGCGCTGGCCGTGGCACTCGGGCTTGTCGCTGCCGAGGCGTTCGATCCTGGCGCAGGCATGGACGAGGAGACGAAGGCCAGCATGCTGGCCGATTACGCCGGTGTCACCGAGGAGCAGCTCCAGCGGGTGACCGAGCGCCCCAGCGTTGGGGATCTCCTGGTACGGATCATCCCGCGGAACCCGTTCCGCGCCATGGCCGAGACGAATTTCCTTCAGATCATCTTCTTTGCGATTCTGTTCGGGATCTCGCTCACGATACTGGCGGAGCAGAAACGCAAGTCTGTGCTCGACTTCCTGGACGCGGTGAACGACGCCATGATCGTGCTCGTGAAGATCGTGATGAAGGTGGCGCCGATCGGGGTATTCGCGTTGATCGCCGCCGTGGCCGCGCAGTTCGGCTACGGCATTCTCCTCACGTTACTCAAGTATGTGGTGATCACGATTGGCACGATGGCGCTGTTCACGGCCGTGTTCTATCCGATATCGCTGCACCTGTCCGGCATGTCGCCGATCTTCTTCTTCAAGAAGTACTACGAAGTGATGCTGTTCGCCTTCTCGACGTCATCGAGCAATGCCACACTGCCGATCAACCTTCAGGTATCGGAGGAAGAACTCGGAGTATCGAATCAGGTGGCATCGTTTGTGCTGCCGCTGGGCGCCACGGTGAACATGAACGGGACTGCGATCTATCAGGGCGTCAGCACGATCTTCATCGCGCAGGTGTTCGGCATCTCGCTGGGTCTCACGGACCTCTTGACCGTGGTGCTCACCGCGACGCTCGCGTCGATCGGCGCGGCAGGCGTGCCGGGGATCGGAATGGTCACGCTCACGATAGTGTTGAACCAGCTGGGGATACCGCTTGAGGGAATCGCGCTCGTCGTGGGCGTGGAGCGGATCCTCGACATGGCGCGCACCACCGTCAACGTGACCGGCGACACGACCTGCGCGGTCTGGGTGGCCAAGACGGAGGGGGAGCTGGCGGGAGCCGGTTAGCAGGCTCCGCTAGCCGCCAACTCCAAGCTGCCGACCATTCACCTCACGTCCCTCAGGATCTCGATTCCCGGGGCTGCCTCCGGGGCTTCCGGCTCGGCTTCCGGTTCCGGTACCGCTCCCAGCTCCTCGCCTGGATTGACAAACACATCCTCCTCAACCCGGTGCTGTTTGTCGTACAGCTCACGATAACGGCCGAAACTCGCGAGAAGCTCATCATGCGTGCCGCGCTCGACGATCTCGCCGTCTTCGAGCACCAGGATCTGGTCGGCGCTCATGATCGTTGACAGGCGATGCGCTATCACGAACGTCGTGCGGCCACGACGCAGCGAGCGCAATCCGTCCTGAATCATCCCCTCGCTCTCGCTGTCCAGGCTGGATGTGGCCTCGTCGAGGATCAGGATCTTCGGATCGGCCAGGATGGCGCGGGCGATCGCGACACGTTGCCTCTGCCCGCCGGACAACTTCACCCCGCGCTCTCCCACGATCGTGTCGTAACCCTTCTCGAACTTCTCGATGAACTCGTCGGCGTGCGCGATCTGCGCGACCTCTCTGATCTCCTCCAGTGTGGCGCGCGGCTTGGAAAAGCCGATGTTCTCGGCAATCGTGCCGTCGAACAAGAAGTTCTCCTGAAGCACGACGCCCAGCGTGCTGCGGTAGTCGCGCAACTTGATGCGGGAGAGATCCCGACCGTCGATCGCGACCTTGCCCTCCTTGGGTCGGTTGAACGCCATCACGAGTGAGATCAAAGTGCTCTTACCCGACCCGCTCGACCCGACGAGCGCCGTGGTCGAGCCGGCGGGGGCACGGAAAGACACGTGCTTCAGAACGGGGACACCGGGTTCGTACTCGAAGGTCACGTCGTGGAATTCGATCTCTCCTGCCACCAGCCCCAGCGGCTCGCGCGTTTCGTCCTCCTCGTCCTCAGTGGCCATGCTGCGGATTTCACGGATCCGGTCGAGCCCGGCGAACGCTTCCGTCACTTGCGTGCCGATCTGTGCGATCTCGATCAACGGGAAGGCCACGAGCCCCGTGAAAAACACGTACATGACGAAGTCGCCCAGCGTCATCGTGCCCGCGAGGATCGCTTTCCCTCCGACGACCATCATTATGACGCCCACCGCGCCAACGATCACTGTGGTGAAGGCCGTCACTGCGGAGATCGCAGTGATTGCCTTTGCGATGTTGCGGAACAGCCGATGGGCGCCCCTGGCAAACACGAGACGCTCGCTCCGCTCCGCTACATACGCCTTGACTACCCGCACGCCCCCCAACGACTCGGCCAGTCGTCCGGTCACCTCCGCGTTGATCTTGCTTCGCTCCCGGAAGATCGGTCGCAGCTTGTTGAACGCGAACGTCATCGCACTCGCGAACGTCGCGAGCACGATCAAGATCAACAGTGTGAGCTTCCAGTTGAGTACGAACAGCACGCTAAGCGCGATGGCGGCGGTCACGAGACCACCCGAGAGGCGCACCAGACCGGTTCCCACCAGGTTTCGGATCCCCTCCGCGTCGGTCATGATGCGGGATATCAAAACCCCCGTCTTGGTAGAATCGAAGTAGCGTACCGGGAGGCGGTGGACGTGGGCCTGCACGGTCTTGCGCATATCGGTGATTGCGCGCTGCGCAGCGACGCCGAGCACCTGCGACAGCGAGAACGAGGTGGCCGCCTGCACGAGTGTGGCCGCGCCGACCGCCAGGCCGAGCGGCACCAGGAGCCCGCTCCGTCCGGCGCCGATCACCTCGTCTATCAGGTACTTGGACGATCCCGGCAGCACGAGCCCCGCGAGGCGGTTCGCGATCATGAGGACCGCCCCCAAAGCGAGGCGCCGCCGGTGGGTCCACACCAGCTCCCGCGCCTCGCTCCACACGGCTGATGCTTTGAGCTTCGGTTTCCTGGTCTCTTCGGACATCGTCCTCTGAATGGTCGCGGGAGGGGACCTCTGGTTCAAGGCCGCCGATTATCTTTGTGACTCGGCCCATGTCCAGCGACAGCCGGCACTCCGGTCTCCCCGCGCTCATCCCGCGGGACGTCTTATTTGGAAACCCCGTCAAGGCGGAACCCAAGATCTCGCCCGACGGGAGCCGACTCGCCTTTCTCGCCCCCACGGACGACGTGCTGAACGTCTGGGTGGGACCGGTCGACGGCCACCAGTTCGTGCCGGTGACGCACGACACGGAGCGTGGCGTTCGGGTCTATTTCTGGGCGCACGACTGCCGCCACCTCCTGTACCTCCAGGACGTGGGCGGCGACGAGAACTGGCGGTTGTTCAAGGTCGATCCCGGCGCCACCGAAGTCGAGGACTTGACTCCATTCGACGAGGTCCAGGTTCAGATCGTGAGCCACACGAAGCGCCGGCCGCACGAGCTCTTGATAGCGATGAATCGCGACGACGCACGGTTGCATGACGTGTACCACGTGGATCTCCGGACTAACAAGCTGACGCTCGTCGCAAACAATCCCGGCAACGTGTCGCAATGGGTGCCGGACGCCGATCTGGCTGTGCGTGCGGCACTGGGAAGCACCGATGCCGGTGGCTCGGAGCTCCTCGTTCGCGACAAAACCGCGAGCGAGTGGAGCACCGCCATCGAATGGAACCCCGAAGACGCGCTGGCGAGCGGTCCCGTGGCGTTCACGCTGGACGGCCGGGCCCTGTATCTCCTCGACTCACGCGGGCACGACGCCGCGCGCCTCGTTCGGTTGGAGCTTGCCTCGGGGGAGTCCCGCGTCATCGCCGCCGACCCGCATTACGACGTGAGCGACGTGATGATCCATCCGGACACGCGTGAGATCCAGATGGTGTCCTTCGTGAAAGACCGGGCACAACACCTGGTGCTCGACAGGAAGATCGCGATAGACATCGCCGCTATCCGCAACCTCAACCCCGGCGATTTCGCGATTTCCTCGCGCACGCACGCAGACGACGTATGGCTTGTCACTTTCACCGAGGATCGCCGGCCGGTGTCGTACTACGCGTACGACCGCCGTGAGAAGAAGGGATCGTTCCTGTTCTACTCGCGGCCCGATCTGGCCGAGTACACCCTGGCGCCCATGAAGCCGATCACGTTCAAGGCGCGCGACGGCCTCACGTTGCACGGGTATCTGACGTTGCCGCCCGGCGCCGGCAGTGAGTCGCTCCCCATGGTCCTGAACGTTCACGGCGGTCCGTGGCACCGCGACGTGTGGGGATACGATCCCGAGTCGCAATGGTTGGCGAACCGTGGTTATGCGGTGCTTCAAGTCAACTTCCGCGGATCGACGGGATACGGGAAGGAGTTCCTGAATGCGGGGGACAGGGAGTGGGGGGGCAAGATGCACGACGACTTGGTGGACGCTGTGCGCTGGGCGCTCGAGCGGCGTTTTGCGGATCCCGACCGCGTCGCCATCTACGGGGGCTCCTACGGCGGCTACGCAGCCCTCGTGGGAGCCACGTTCACCCCCGAACTGTTTCGCTGCGCTGTGGACATCGTGGGTCCCAGTAACTTGATGTCGTTCATCGAGACTATTCCGCCGTACTGGACCAACTATCTCTCGATGATCCATCGACGGGTCGGCAACCCCGAGACGGACGCGGAGTTCCTCGAGTCCCGCTCGCCGCTGTTCCACGTGGACAACATCAGAATACCCATGCTCATCGCCCAGGGTGCCAACGACCCTCGGGTAAAGCGATCGGAGTCGGAGCAGATCGTCACCGCCATGCGTGAGAAGGGAATCGACTACGAATACATCCTGTTTCCCGACGAGGGACACGGGTTCGCCAAGCCAGAGAACAGACTGAAGTTCTATGCCGCGGCCGAGAAGTTCTTGGCCAGGCACCTGGGGGGGCGGGTGGAGGAGTAATGGCGATCGTCATTCTCTCGGTCGGACTGCTGGTCTTCTTCGGGCACTTTCTGGCCGACTTCTTTCAGCGCACCAAAGTGCCTGATGTGCTGATCCTGATGCTCGCCGGCATAGCCCTCGGCCCCGTGTCGGGAGTGGTCTCGCCCGCCGACTTCGGCAAAGTGGGGCCGGTGTTCACCACCTTGGCGTTGATCATCATCCTATTCGAGGGCGGGATCCACCTGAACGTGAGCCATTTGGGGGCGGCTGCGCGGGATACGCTCACGATCTCGCTCGCCACGTTCGTGGTCACCGTGCTGTTGGTGACGCACATCGCCGACCTCATGCTGCCGGTCGAGTTCCCCACAGCGGTCCTGATCGGCACCGTGTTGGGCGGGACATCGTCGGCGGTCGTCGTGCCGCTCATCCGCGTCCTCAAGATGGATCCCACGCCAAGCACCGTGCTGTTTCTCGAGTCCGCCCTCACAGATGTCCTGGTCATCGTCCTGGCGTTGGGTCTCCTGCAGGGGCTGGAGGCACAGGCTGCGGGCGGCGCGGGTACGCTTGACGCGGGCCGCCTGCTGGGTGACGTCGGATCGTCGTTTCTCATCGCCGGCCTCATCGGGGTGGCCGGTGCCTTCGTCTGGTCCGCGATCCTCGATCGGGTGCGCGAGATCCCGCATACGGTGTTCACCACATTCGCCTACGTGTTCATCCTGTTCGGGCTGGCCGAGCTGTGGGGATACTCCGGCGCAATCGCGTCCCTGGCCTTCGGTATAGCGGTCGCGAACTTCCCCAACATCCCCGAAAGGCTGTTCGGCAAGATCTTCAGCTTCCGTCTCACAGCGTTCGCCGATCACGAGCGTGCCTTCTTCGCCGAAGCCGTGTTTCTCGTCAAGACCTTCTTCTTCGTCTATCTCGGCGTGTCGATGACCTTCGACAACCTCGCCGTGGTCGTCGCTGGACTGGTGCTTGCGGTGACGGTATTCGTGGCACGAGCTCCGGTGGTCCGATTGTTGGGCTCGCCCAATATGTCGCGCCGCGATGCGGGGCTCATGACGGCGCTGGTGCCCAAGGGACTGGCGGCGGCCGTGCTGGCCTCGCTCACCGTCCAGGCCGGCATCGCCGACGGCGAGCTGGTTCAGGGAACGATCTACGCCGCGGTTTTCTTCAGCATCCTGCTGTGTGCGGCTTTCGTGTTCGTGCTCGAGAGGGGCATGCTCAATCGCGCGGCGGCGTCGTTGTACGGGAAGTTCGCCTTGGAGCCCTCACCGGTCCCCACCACGGGCCGGCGCGATTCGGGACTCCTGATCGAGCCGGCGTTGATCGAGTTCGCCTCCGAGGCACTGGAGCCGAATCCCGTGGATCTTGAACCCCGCACCGACCCTGCCTCCCCGGAGGAGCGAGGACGAGTAGGGACGAGTAGGGGCGAGGGTTCGTAGCGCAGTTCCCTAGCTTGCCTCGTTCGGCGCGTGCTACCTTAGACGCCCATGCCCTACCGTCCCGAGTGCTCGGCGTCGGTGCCGGAAGGCGTAGAACTCTGCCCTACGTGTGGCTCTTCCATCATCGCGACTCCTACGGACGCCGAGGAGGCAGCTGAACATCCACCGCTCGAAGCGGAGGCCATGCAGGAGGAGCTCATGGAGTCGCTCGCGCCCCAGTAACGGGCCGAGTGCCACGCGCCGCGCGGCTCTCTTTGCGATGGCCGACTCGCTCGAGTTCCCTCAAGCGCACGCCCTATCCCTCCTGAGCTCGAGGATGTGGGAGACACCCCTTGGGGCGATAGCCAGCGGTGACGAGTTCTCCGACTTGGGGATCCTGGAGAAGACGCCGCTCGCCTTCTCGTTCCGACTGCTCAACTGCGTTTCCGGGATCTAGTGGAGCGTATCCCAAGTTGCGTCGACATAGCAGTCGCTCGCAGGGCGGCTTGTCCCGTCGCGCGCTGCGGTGCGAGTGGGCCCGGCGCACTGGCAACTCGCCCATGTGCGCGAGGGCAGCTCCGGTGCGGTGCGCCGAGACCACGTCGCACCGATGCCTGCTACGGGACCGCCCATCCTCGCGTCGCTCCTTACGAAACTTCAGTTACGCTCGATTAGTACCACTCAGGGGATGCCGACTACAATCAGTTACACCTACCGCCGTCCGGGCCTCGACATCGCGACGTATGACGAGCTACTCGTACTCGACCGGCCCGACGTGAAGATCCTCCTGCAAGAGAGCTATGCCGGAGAGAATCTCACCGCGGGCGACGAGGCCATTCAGGAGACGGGCGCACCGATCCTGTGGTATGTGGTCCCGGGGGCGTGGCATGACATAGCGCGGTTCCATCTAGCGGACGGTGGGTTCACCGGCTGGTACACGAATCTCGCTACACCCGTCCTGATGGACGGCGACAGGTGGTCTTCCACGGACCTATTTCTCGACCTATGGCAGCCGGTGGACGGCGAGGCGCGGTGGCTCGACGAGGGGGAGTTCGA
>JBHIEQ010000026.1:0-13432 GCA_046760725.1 Gemmatimonadales bacterium | reverse complement strand
TCCCGGTGCCCGTGAGCCGCGTCCCCGACGCCGCCTTCGCTATCCCGAAGTCCGTGACGATCGCGTTCCCGCTCTCGTCGTACATGATGTTGTCGGGCTTAATGTCACGGTGGACGACACCGTTCTTGTGGGCGTATCCCAATGCCCCCATCGTCTGCGTGAGGAGCTTCTTGATCTCGGCGGGCGGGAGCGCGCCCTGCTGCTCGATGATGTCCGACAGCACCTGACCGCGCAGGAACTTCATCACGAAGTAGATGACGCGGCCCGACTTTCCGACTCGATAGATGGGAATGATGTGAGGGTGCTCGAGCTTGGCCGCCGTGCGCGCCTCCCGCTGAAACCGCTCGACGAACTCCGCATCGAAGGCCAGCGAGAACGGCAGGACCTTGAGCGCCACCTCCCGGTCGAGCGTCTTCTCTCGCGCCCTGTACACGATCGCCATCCCACCGCGGCCCAACTCCTTGATGACCTCGTACTCATCCTTCAGCGCGTCGCGCACGACGTCGATCTCAGACTCCTGCTCCTGGGCCTCGACGGCGGCCATCGGCGTGGTGGACGAGAGATCCAGCCCGCAGGACGGACAGAACTTGGCTTCGTCAGCTACTTCAGTACCGCAGCGCGTACAGAACATCCGATTCCCTCCAGCTAGCCAAGCTACGGCTGGCCCAAAAGGGGGTCAAGCTCGGGTCTGAGCCGCCTCCCGCCTCCCCAGTTGCGCCGCTCCCCCGGCGTCAGAACGACGGCGCCAGCACGACGTAGTACCGGACATCGTACCGTCGCGTGCCCGGCCCCCCGCGGACCGCAGCAGGCGCGTCCGCGAGCGGCAGTGCTGCACCCCAGCGAATCCTGAGCCATCCCGCGCCACCGACCAAGAGGTCCGTGACGAGCTCGGCACCCAGGTCCCGGTAGGACAGGGCGGCCGTCTCACCAGGGTCCCAGCCGCCACCGATCTCCCCGAACACCGAGAGAGACAGCTTCTCCAGGCCCATGGGCAAGTAGCGGAATCCCCTCCCAATTAAGCGCAGGGGCAGGCGGAGTTCTGCGACGCCCGTCACTACTCGCGCGTAATGCCCGATGTCGTTGTAGCCCCTGAGCGGGAACCGGCGGTTTCCAAGCGAGGAGAGCCCCGTGAACACGTCGAATTCGTCAGGCAAGGAACCCCCCAGAGAGAAGGCGGGAGGCGCGGAGCCGCTCCCCCGAGCTGCACTCACCTGGGCGGCCAGCACCCAGTGGGAGAACCCTGGAAGCGGCAGCCCCACATAGCCGGCCACACTGCCGCGCAGCTCGTTGGACTGTCCCGGCCCATCCAGTACCCAGCGGCGCCTGATCGCGGCCCGCGCGAGGACGCCGTCCTCGCGCGAGACGGCGAGCGGAGGGTGGCTGAACGTCCCCGCCGTGAGCGCCAACCGGCCGCCCCCCAACCGCACCCTTCCTCGCACCTCGCCGTCCAGGGCACCGACCAGGATATCGTCCTCCAATTCCCCACTCAGGCGAACAGCCAACGCCCTGCGCCATCTGAGTGTCTGCCAGGTCACCCCAGCCTCCGCTTGCCGCTCGCGCTCACCCACGGCGAAAGTCTGGCCGCCGTCTTGGGACAACACCACTCCGGCGTCGGCCCAAGTCTGGCTCAGCCCCCCGTCGAGACTGATCGACTTCCACCGCTGGTATCGTGCAAACAGGGCGCCCTCCCACCTCAGGTGGAGCGTGTCGGGCGCGACCGTGACCCCGATGGCGTACCCGAAGCGCCCGATTGCGTCGATCCCGCTCGTCGTCGCGCCGAGAAACGTCCCCGTGGCTCCCTCACCGTGACTCCAGGGAAGCCACCAGCGGGGCACCAGAGCCGCCCACGGAGCGTAACCGCTCTCGCGAATCTCCACCGCGGGGGCGGGCTCGAGCGGCGCCGGCGGGTCCCAGCCCGAGATCGCCGGTGTGGGGGCCACGCTGCGGTCGAGCACCAGAGCCAGACCGTCCTCCTGCATCACCGTGTAAACCAGCCCCCCCCCCCCACCCCCCCCCGGGCCCCTCGCCCCCCCCACTACCGGGGACGGGAGCCGGTTCCCGTGCGCCCGTCGGCTCGTCGGTCAGCCGCACCAGCCGATTATTCGCGAGATCGAGCGCGTACACCTGGGGCATTCCCTCGCGCTCCGAGGCAAAGACGAGGAACTTCCCGTCGGCGGCCCACGCCACGTCCTCGTCTAGCGCCTGGTCGTCAGTCACCGGCCTCACCTCGTCGGGGCGGTCGCTGTTCCACACGACGACGTCCCATCGTCCGTTCCAGTGCCTGACACCTGCCACCGTCTCGCCGTCCGGCGAGACCTCGACGCGAGACCACGCCGTGGCTGCCGGGGCCGCGAACGGCATCGCATCTCCGCCGGGCTCGGGATAGAACAGCAGAGCACTGCTCCCGCTCGCCACGTCGACCGCTCCTGGAAACCCCTCCGGTGTTGCGAAGGGTTCGGCCACCCTCGCACCATGTGTGAGGCGGGTCCAGGATCCCCCCGGATCCCAGCGAAAGAGGTCGCTCCTCACCTCGACGGGCGAGGTGAGGTCGAGCTGAGAGATAAGCAATTCGTCCCCGATCCAAGCCAGGCTCACCTGCGCGTTTACGCGGTGGGTCGCCACCACCCGCAGGTCTGCGATTCGGCGCACGACTACGTGAGGCTCGCTTCGATTCCCGACCCGCACGTAGGCCAGAAGCGTCCCGTCCGGTGAGACACGCGGGTGTGGCTCGGAGCGAAGCCCGCGATCGATGATCTCTCGTGCGTCGGCCCCCCTATCTCCCGCCGTGCCGGGGCCGCGGGAGAGATCTCGCCGCATCTCGCTCCATGCTGCCCCCAGTGACTCTCCGGTTGCGCCTTTGAGGGGTCCGGACACCCTGATCGGGATCAACTGCCGTGACGTGCGTTTCACGAACGCCGGCACGACCGTGTCACCGTGTGCTTCGCTCTGCCGGGCGAACAGCTCAGCGCCCCACGCCGATCCCCTGCCAGTTGCCGTCGGAGGCGGTGGCGGTGAGGATCTGCCTGTGAAACGCGCCGTGGATCCGCCCGGCGCGCGTGAACCGCGACTCGTAGTACGTCGCGATCCCTTCAGCCACCCAGGGCGGCTGGTAGGCGTTGGGAAACAGGATCGGCGCACGCCCCAACGCCGATTGTAGCCCCCCCCACACTCCCTCGGCGCGATCGAGGTGGAAGACGTGGGTCAGTTCATGCGTGATGACCAGCCGGAGCCAGCTGTCGAAGTTGTTGAGCGACGACGTCTGGGTCGGTGGCGTGACGTAAACCGCGAAGCGGTTGGACGGAAACGGCGTCGCGAACCCGTTGGAGAGATCGTGGTTGTCAGCGAGCACGAGATCGATTGGTGGGCGTGGAGGCTCGAGCTCGCGGGCGAGGAGCGCGTATGCGCGTTCGGCTTCCCGGGCCGCCGCCCGAGCCACATCCGAGAGGTACTCCCGCGCGTGCACTCTGAAGTGGGTGGTGTGAAACGTGCGCCATGAGCCGCTGGGATCGAATTGCGCGGCCGCCGGCGCCGCCGCTGCCAGCATCAGAGCGACCAGAGGTAAGGAGCGCCGGAGTTGTGCGAAGCGGATCAACTTTCTCGTCTTCGAAGGGTTCGGACGGGGGTTCAATGCTGCCGGCCGCAGCGACGGAACCTTCGTATTATCAATAAGCTACATGAATTCGAGCCTGGTTGACCGGTTTTTTTGCCAGGTGTAGATTGCCTGACTGCCTCAGACTATTCTCGTACCGCGCCGTGCGTGAATTCCGCCGGCCCAAGAGCGGCAATTCGTTCAGCCGGTCGGCGACCACTTGAGGAGGCTCCAAGGAGCGCTTGACGGATCCCATCGGCTCCTCGTCTGACGTCTCGGCCACCGGGCCGCGGCCATCCGTGGGCGGCGGCAAGTGCCCGCACTGTGGAACTCCGCTCCAGCCGGGCCTGCCGTTCTGTCCCGAGTGCGGTAAGCGCGTGGGAGCGGCCGGGAGCGGCCCCGCGTGTCCGCGTTGCGGAACGCCGCCCCCCACGCCTACCTCGAAATACTGTGCGGCGTGCGGACACCAATTCGGCAAACAGGTCCCCGGTGCGCGAGTCTCTCAGGCGCCGGGCACCAAGGCGCTCTACATGCTCGCGGTCTTGGACGAGTCGGGAGAGGTCCGCAGCCGCCACCCGCTGGGAGACGGAGATACCACTGTGGGGCGCGAAGGGGCGACCATCGAGTTCAGCGAGGACGTATTCATGTCGCCGCTTCACGCGAAGTTCACGGTCGAGGACGGGAAGCTGTCGGTGCGCGACCTCGGCAGTCGCAACGGAACATGGCGATTCATCAGCGAGCCGCACCGCTTGAGCGACGGCGAGCGCATCTTCGTCGGATCGCAGCTGATCGAGTTCCGCCGCCTGGGGTACCCCGGGCCGACGCCGCCGGAGCGCGATGCCACGCGCCGCCTCGGCAGCTTGGTGCCGAGTGCGGACATCGCGCGGCTCACGCAACTCCGCTCCGACGGCTCCGGACGCGATCTCCTGCATCTCTCCCCGGGACGCAGGGTCGTGATCGGCCGGGAGAACGGCGACTGGATCTTTCCTTACGATCCGTCCATGAGCGGCCGGCATGCGGAGGTGCGCTCAGAGGACGCTGACTTCGTGGTGGTGGACTTGAACAGCCGCAACGGCGTGGCCGTGTCCGTTAGAGGTAGCATGGAGCTTGCGGAGGGTGCTCGCATTCTGATCGGCGACAAGCTGCTGCGCGTGGAGAAACCGTGAAGGTCTGCACCACCTGCGGCGCCGAGTGGCCCGACGACACCAAGTTCTGTCCCAACGACGGGTCCACTCTCCGCTCCGACCAGACGGGGGATCTGGTCGGAAGCGTGATCGCCGACCGTTACCACATCGAGAAGAAGCTGGGAGAGGGTGGCATGGGGGCTGTCTATTTGGGCGAGCACGTGCGCATGGGACGCAAGAGCGCCATCAAGGTGATGACCCAGGCGATGGCGAACGACCCCGAGGCGATCGCGCGGTTCAATCGAGAAGCGGCGAACGCCGCCCGGATCAACCACCACAACGTCTGTGGGATCTACGACTTCGGCGAGACAGACGACGGCACCATCTACCTGGCCATGGAGTTCATCGAAGGCGAGGCGCTGAGCGACGTGTTGCGGCGCGAGGGGGCGCTCGACCCCTACCGGGCGGCCGAGATCCTCGAGCAGACCGGAGCGGCGCTCCAGGCCGCGCACGATCTCGGGATCGTGCACCGCGATCTCAAGCCGGACAACATCATGATCGCCAAGAGCCGGGACGACAAAGACCTGGTCAAGGTCGTGGACTTCGGGATCGCGAAGGCAATGGGCGGCGAGGAGGGACAGAAGGTCACCAAGACGGGGCTGGTGGTCGGCACGCCTGAGTACATGAGCCCCGAGCAGCTCTCCGGCGACAAGCTCGACGGGCGCAGCGACATCTATTCACTCGCGCTGGTGCTGTACCGCATGCTAACCGGCACGCTCCCGTTCCAAGCCGACAGCGCCCAGGAGACGATGATCAAGCGGCTGACGGATGAGCCGCTCAAGCTCGCGGAGGCGCGGCCGGACATCCAGTTCCCGCCCCGGTTGCAGGAGGTGATGGACCACGCACTGCAACGCATGCCCACCGAACGGTACGACAGCGCGGCCAAGTTCGCGGCGGATGTCAGGGAGGCTGTGAGCGGCATGGCCCCGGCCGCCGGCGTGGATACAGAGGGCGCAACCCAGCTCATCGACGCGGGCGGCGTCACGGAGCAGCTCGCCGAGACGCGCGTAGCCCAAGCCGAAGAGACCCCGACTCCGGAGACCCCGCTCCCGCAGGCCGCTCCTCCAGCGGCCGCTCCAAAGAAGAAGCCGGTCGTGGCCATAGCCGCATCGGTGGCGGTGCTTCTCGTGGGCGGCGGCGGTGCCGCAGTCATGATGATGCGGGGCGGCGAAGGGCCGCAGGCAGCGCAGGGTGAAGACAGTGTGACGATCAACACCGCGCGAACACCGGAGGCGCGCCAATCTCCCGAGGTGCGGCCTCCCGCAGGCGAGCCGGAGACGCCCCCCGAGCGACAGACGACCCGGACCGGCGTTACGACCCCTCCGGGAGAGACGGGACGAACCGAACGGGAAGTGAGGCAGCCCGCGGTGGACACGGTAGCGATCAATGCGGAGCTCCTCGATCTCGTCGACCAGATGATGAAGCCCGCCCAACGAGCGGGCAGCATGTTGCGCGCAGAACAGATCTATCAGGACGATCGATTGACACTCATTCAGCGAGCGCGTGCGGCATTTGTGCTGAGCCAAGGCCACACGCTAAACGAAAGTACACAGTCCGCCTGCCAGTGGATCGAGAGAGCCGTCGCCTTTGCCCCGGCGAACCAGAACTACAAGGAAACGCGCCGCCGACTGGGGTGCTCATCATGACCGACACACCCCGTAACTCAGGCGTGTTCGTCTCGATCTTCGGAAAGACCGACGTCGGCCGCACGCGCGACCACAATGAGGACTGCTTCCTCGTCGCCGATCTCACGGCCCAGAACGCCTCGCTCCAGCCGGAGGTGCGCGAGCACCAGATTGGGCCTCGGGGCTCGCTGGCAGTCGTGGCCGATGGGATGGGAGGGGCCGCCGCCGGTGAGGTGGCGAGCGAGATGGCCACTAGCACCATCTATGAGCACATGCTGAAGCTGTGGCTCAACGACGAGGATGAAACGCCGCAGCAGTTCGCCTACCGCCTCAAGGAGGCGGTCGAGGCGGCCAACGCCAAGATTCACGCGTACGCCCGGGAACATCCCGAGATGCGCGGCATGGGCACCACCACGACAGCGGTGGGGATGCTGGGAGACCAGATCTACCTGACACAAGTGGGCGACTCGAGGGCTTACCTCATACGAGGCAAGGAAGGAATCCAGCTCACCAAGGATCAGTCGCTCATGCAGCGGCTGGTTGACGCCGGTGAGCTCACTGAGGAGGAGGCCGAGCAGAGCGAGCGCAAGAACATCATCCTCCAGGCCCTGGGTCCGGACGCGCGCGTGAGAGTCGATCTCACACATCAGCAAGTTCGCCGGAATGACATAATCGTACTCTGCTCCGACGGTCTGTCGGGGCAGGTGACGAAAGATGAGATCGCCGAAGCGGTGAACCGAGAGGGGAGAGATCTCGTCGGCATCTGCAGCGATCTCATCGATCTGGCGAACGAGCGCGGTGGTCCCGACAACATCACCGTGGTCGTGGCACGGTTCCACGGGGATGGTCTGAAGGAGCCGGGAGACGCAGAGGATGTGGGTCACCGGGTCTTCCCTCTGCTCGACCCCGAATCGACGACGGAGCCGGTACCAGTGTACAAGGGGAGTCCCCCTCCGGAACCCGAGAGCAAGGCGAATGTGTTGATCGCCGGTGCCATAGCCGCAGCGATGATGGCCGCGGCTCTCCTGTTCGCGACGGCCGGGATCTAAGGTTTCCCCCGCGTGAAGCTCCAGCTCAAGATCCTGACTGGCGCCAAGGCCGGCCACGCAGAGGTCTTCTCCAAGACGTCGGTCAGTCTGGGCAGGCATCCGGAATCCGACCTCCGACTCGACCCCGAGCGAGACCTCGACGTATCGGCCCGCCACGCGGTGATCTTCCCGGACGGGCCCCACTGGTACGTGCGCGACTCGGGGAGCCGCAATGGTACGCTCGTCAACGGCCACAAGATCACCGCCGATACGAGACTGGACGACACGGACCAGATCAGTCTCGGAGCCAACGGCCCCAGGATCGAGATCCGCCTCGTACCGGACGGCACGCCTGACGGCGTGATCGAGCAGGCCACCGGCCGACCCGAACCCACGGAGCGCGCTACACCGGCGGCCCGCGCGCCTCGGGAGACTGTCGGTCAGGTCCGCGAGATGAGCACGACCCAGCGGATCCGAATTGAGGTGGGCCGCCAGACGCGCAAACACAAGACGCTCACCGTCGTATTATCCGTTGCTCTCATTGGCGCGGCAGCCTCGTTCTTCATAATCAACCAACGGCAGGCGGCGGCACGTGCTCGCGAGATAGCGGCGATCCAAGCCCGCACCGACAGCCTGCTGCGCGCAGCCGAGCAGAGCGTGCGCGCGCTACAGGGCCAGGTCGAGGGGCTGGCCGGGGCGCTCAGGCAGTCGCAAGACGAGGTGACGCGCCTCCAACAGCGCCTCGCGACGGCGCAGCGGGCCGGTGACCAGTCGGAAGTCGAAGCGCTCAAGCGCCAGCTGGCCGACGTATCACAAGTGCTGCGGTTTCAGCAGGCTGCTGCGCTGGTCGACTTCGGCAGCATCTCCCAAACCAACCAGCCGGCCGTCGCGATGATCTACGTTGACTTCGGCGGCGGAGACGTCGTGAGCGGCACGGCGTTCGCGGTGAGGTCGGACGGAACCATGGTGACCAACCGCCACGTGGTGGCGGGTGAGAACGGGACGAAGAGACCTCGAAGGATGTGCGTGCAGTTCGCGGACTCCGACCAGTGCTTCCGGGCGCGGCTCGCCGGGATCTCGCACGAAGCCGACCTCGCCGCGGTGACCGCAAGCGTGCGGGGTGAAGTTCCGACCGTGCGCGGGCTGTCGCAGCGTCCCGACACCTTGAGGCAGGGTGACCCCGTAGCGATCATCGGATTCCCGCTGGGAACCGATCTACCGATGTCGGTTTCAGAGAGAAACCGACCGGTGGTGAAGACGACCTTCCTCGCGGGTTCGGTGAGCAAAGTGCTGGAGAACTTGATCCAGATCGACGGCTGGGGCGCGGGAGGAGCGAGCGGCAGCCCGATATTCGACGGCAACGGCGAGGTCGTCTCGATCCTCTACGGGGGGGAACAGGGCTCCGGCGGCCGAATAGTTTACGGTGTGCCCTCGACCTCTGCAATCAGACTGCTCGACTCGTTGAACTGAAGCCTGCCGCAGACGGCTGTTCCTCGGCTCAGGGCGGTGTCACCCTACCCAAGACCCGCGGTCCCCGCGCCCCCGTCGCGCTCGGCACATTCCCCTCCAGACCGTTCACCGTGCACCAACCCAGGTAGGCGAACGCGACCGCCTCCTTGGCGTCCCCGTCGAAGAACTCCTCGCTGAACAGGCGGACCGTCCAGCCCTCGAGCGCGGCGACCAGCCTGCCCATGAGGACGGGGTTGCGCGCACCGCCTCCCGAGACCAGAACTTCGCTCCCACCGCCGGCCGGCAGCCACCGTTCGAGCCCCAGAGCGATCGACCTCACGGCCAACGCCAACGCGGTCGCAACCGCGTCTTCGGGCCCCGCTCCCGCCGTCGCTTCCACTGCCCGTACGATTCGCAGCGCAAGCTCGTCCCCGAACCTCTCCCTACCGGTCGTCTTGGGCGGTGAAGCGGCGAAATAGGGGTCCTCGAGCAAACGCGCCAGCACGTGCTCGACGACCCTTCCCTGTGCCGCACGATGGCCATGCTCGTCAAATGTGACTCCCGGATCGACGAGGCTCGTCGCTGCGTCAACCACCGCCACACCCGGTCCGGTGTCGAACGCTATTATCCCGTCCAGCGAGCCTCGTCGCGGCACCCAGGTCACGTTGGCGATGCCGCCTATGTTGAGCAGAGCCCGTCCCCGGTCCGGATCCCCGAAGAGAAAAGCGTCGGCCAGGGAGACGAGCGGAGCTCCCTGTCCGCCCGCCGCCACGTCACGCGTTCTGAAGTCGCTCACCACCGGGACGCGCAGCCGCTCGGCGATGACGGCGGGATCACCCAGCTGTAGCGTCGCGGTCCCGGGTTCGTGCCATACCGTCTGTCCGTGGGACGCCACCAGCGAAAGCCTCTCTGGCGGCACACCTGCAACCTCGAGCACCTCGATGGCCGCCTCCGCCAGCCAACGCCCCAGCTCCACGTGAAGCAGGGCTATGTCGCGCACCTCGACCCTCCCCGTGGCATCCAGCAACCGCTCTCGCTCAGTGCGACCGAACGGCCGCGTCGTAAACCCGAGGAGCTCCACCGACTCGGAGCCACCCACCCTCACGAGGGCGGCGTCAATCCCATCCAACGAGGTGCCGGACATGAGTCCGACCGCGAGATCGCTCACTCGACGACCGGTGGTGGATCGCCCGCCGCGCGCCGCACCACCCCTCCCGCTTCTTCGAGCAATCGCCGTGCCCGCTCGGCATCGACCTCGCGACGCACCATCACGATCGCAAGCTTGACACTACCGCCTGCCTCCTCTATGGCGCGCCGCGCCTCGTCGCGGCCCACCGCGCATGCCTCCATTACAATTCTCTCGCCCCTGTCACGAAGCTTGGCCGACAGAGCCATCAAGTCCACCATCAGATTGCCGTACGCCCTTCCCGAACCGATCATTGCCCCCGTGCTGATCGCGTTGAGAATTAGCTTCGTGGCCGTCCCGGCCTTGAGGCGGGTGGACCCCGTGAGCACCTCGGGTCCCACCGGTGCAACGATCGCCACCTCAACGGCGCGGGCCAGCTCCTCCGGAGGCTCGGTGCAGGTGACCAGCGCCGTCGCCGCACCCAAATTGGACGCCCGGAGCAGCGCGGCGTGCACGAAGGGAGTCGTACCGCTCGCCGCGACTCCCACCACAACGTCCCGGTCGTTCACGCGGTGCGCCTCCAGCGCTTCTCGCGCCGCGGCCTCGTCGTCTTCGGCTCCCTCCCGGCTTCGGGTGAGCGCCTCCGGCCCTCCCGCGATGATCCCCACCACCATCTCCGGCGGCGTGCCGAACGTCGGCGGGCATTCGGTCGCATCGAGCACACCCAGCCGCCCGCTCGTGCCGGCTCCCACATACACCAGCCGCCCACCGCGGCGAAACCGATCGACCACGAGATCGATCACGCGCGCGATCTCAAGCCGTTGTCGGTGAACCACTTCCGGCACTGTGCGATCCTCGGCGTTCATGAGATCGACGATCTCGAGGCTGGTCGCGACGTCGATCCGAGCCGAGCGGGGGTTGCGCCGCTCGGTGAGCCGAGGGTCGAGAAACTCCGGGAGGGCCATCCGAGTCCGATTTCGCGTGGTAGATTTCACCGCAATCTCCACGACGTCCTGGGATCGGTCAACGAGGAGCATCGGATGGCCTTCATTGGGAAAGCTGTGCGAGGAGTGAGTTTGGCGGTGGCGGGGCTGGCGGCCGCCGCATGTGCCCCGGCTCCGCCCACCGTGACGCCGGCACCGCGCCCCCTGATCCCGGACGGGTGGCCCCTCCTGTCCCGAGCCGAGGCGGTGTTGGCGCAGCACGCGATGGTGTCCTCGGTGCATCCCACCGCCAGTGAGGTGGGCATCAGTATCTTGCGCCGCGGCGGCAATGCGGTCGATGCCGCGGTGGCTGTGGGGATGGCTCTCGCGGTCGTGCACCCGTCGGCGGGCAATATTGGTGGTGGTGGCTTCATGGTGATCCGGCTGGCGGACGGGACGGTCCGCGCGATCGATTATCGGGAGGCGGCGCCAGCGGCGAGCACCGAGGACATGTACCTGGATGCGGAAGGGCGACTGACTCCGAGGAGCGTCACGGGTCACCTGTCCGCCGGCGTACCGGGCAGCGTCGCCGGAATGGCGGCGGCGCACCGAGAGCTGGGCCGGCTGCCGTGGGCTGAGGTGCTGGATCCCGCGATCCGGCTCGCGCGGAAGGGATTCGTGCTCGATCGCCATCGGAGCCGCTCGCTCCGCTCCGCCGCACGCCGGCTCGCCGGTTTCGAGGCGTCGCGCCGGCAGTTCCTTCACCCCAACGGCGACGCACCACCAGAAGGCGCGCTGCTCAGGCAGCCCGACCTGGCGCGCACGCTCCAGGCGATCGCAGACAGTGGGCCTCGGGTGTTCTACGAAGGTTACGTCGCCGACCTGATCGTCACGGAGATGCGGCGTGGAGGCGGTCTTATCACCAAGGCCGACCTGGCGAGCTATCGGCCTTACTGGCGGGATCCCATCGTCATTCGGTATCGGGGCCACACCATATACTCGATGCCCCCGGCGAGCTCGGGCGGCGTCACGATGGGGGAGATTCTCAACATCCTAGAGAATGCAGGTCCACTCCCGCCGTACGGAACGGTTGAGCACGTCCACCTGATGGCGGAGGCGATGCGGCGCGGTTTCATAGACCGCAATCGGTTCCTCGGCGACCCCGACTACGTGGAGATGCCGCTCGACCGTCTGTTGTCCAAGGACTACGCGGCGCGGCTTCTAGAGGGCATCGATCTTCAATGGGCCACGCCGACCGCGAACCTGAGCCCCGCGGTGGCGGAAGGGGGCCACACGACTCACTACTCCGTGGTGGACGCCGAGGGCAATGCCGTCAGTGTCACCACCACGATCAATTTGGGCTATGGTAGCGGTGTGACGGTGGCCGGAGCAGGGTTCTTGCTCAACGACGAGATGGACGACTTCGCCGCCGCTCCCGGGCAGCCGAACGCGTTCGGGCTGGTCCAGGGGCGCGCGAACTCGATCGCTCCGGGCAAGCGGATGCTCTCCTCGATGACGCCCACGATCGTGCTGGATCCCATGGGGGAGCTTCTGATGATCGTCGGCTCCCCGGGCGGCTCTACCATCATCACGACCGTCACCCAGGTCGTTTCGAACGTGATCGACCACGGTATGTCCTTGGCGGAGGCCATCGCCGCACCCAGGGTTCATCACCAGGCGCTCCCCGACCAGATCTACTACGAGCGCGGAGGACTCCTCCCGGAGGTGGTGCGGCGCCTGGAGGCCATGGGACACGTGGTGAGGGAGCGCCGCGGCTTCAGCGGCGACGTATCAGGGATTATGCGCTCGGCCACTGGCTGGATCGGGGTGGCTGATCCCAGATCCGGAGGAGGAGCGCGGGGCTACTGATGGGGGCGGTTGGCGGTTTGCGGTCGGCGGTCGGTGGTGGCCGCTCTCCACAGGTGTACCTATGTTTGTGATGAGCTACGGCAAGTTCTCGCAAGGTTAAACAAGATTGGCGAGGTCATGATCCAATGGACATAGAACGGTTGGTATCGACGGCTCAGGCGCTCGTCGCTCCCGGCAAAGGGATTCTCGCGGCCGACGAGAGCTTCCCTACCATCGCCAAGCGATTCAAGCACATAGGGATAGAGTCCACCGAGCACAATCGGCGGGCGTATCGGGAGATGCTCTTCACGACGAAGGGTGTGGGCGAGTTCGTGAGCGGCGTCATCCTGTTCGACGAGACCATCAGACAGAGCACGGCGGACGGCACACCGTTCACGAAGGTGCTGGAGGGTGAGGGAATCATGCCTGGAATCAAGGTGGACAAGGGTGCGAAGGCTCTGGCAGGCTATCCGGGGGAGAAGATCACCGAGGGTCTGGACGGCCTCAGGGACCGGTTGGCGGAGTACAGGGATCTAGGCGCTCGGTTCACCAAGTGGCGCGCGGTGATAGCGATCGGCGAGGGCATCCCGACCCGCTTCTGCATCGACGCGAACGCGCATGCCCTGGCCCGCTACGCGGCCGTGTCGCAGGAGGCCGACC
>JBHIEQ010000025.1:0-13941 GCA_046760725.1 Gemmatimonadales bacterium | reverse complement strand
GGGGCTGCGGCCCGCCGTAGGTGTCCTAACCAACCTCGCGCCCGACCACTTGGACCGCTATCAGAGCGTGGAGGAGTACTTCGCCGACAAGAGACGGTTGTTCCTCAACGCGGACGCCGACTCCACGTGGATCGTGAATGCGGACGACCAGTCGGTGCTCACGCTCGCGAGAGGCGTACCGGGCAGGCACCTCGGTTTCAGCACTCGCAAGCCGAGCGACGCGTGGTTCGACCGGAAGACCGAAACTCTCATGTTGGGAGAGGACGCGCTCATTCCGCGGGGCAGGTTCGGGCCGATGGGAGACCACAACGTGGAGAATGCGCTGGCCGCGGTGCTTGCAGCGAGCGCCGCGGGCGTCGCTCGCGACGCGATTGCGGGTGGTCTCACTACGTTCCGCCCGCTGGCACATCGCCTGGAGCCGGTGCGTGAAGTAGCGGGAGTCCTGTGGATCAACGACTCCAAGGCGACCAACGTGGCGTCAACGGCGGTGGCGCTCACGGCGCTGGATCGTCCGTTCGTGCTGGTCTTGGGAGGGAGGCGCAAGAGCAGCGGCGGCTTCGAGGCGCTCGCCCCCGGCCTCCACGGTCGCTGCCGCGTGGCGATCGCATACGGAGAGGCCCGCGAGGCCGTCGCGAGGCAGATCGGTGGGTCCGTGCCGGTGGAGAGCGTGCTTGCGTTCGACGACGCAGTCGCCCGCGCGCGGGATGTTGCGCGGCCGGGTGAAGCCGTGCTGCTCTCGCCAGCCTGCGCCAGCTTCGACCAGTTCACGGATTACGAGGAGCGCGGAGACCGGTTTCGCTCCCTCGTGGAGGGATTCTGAGAGGTCCTGCTCTGGGCGACGCCCTGGTCTGGGAGGGACGCCTACTCGGCATTGTGGCTGCAACGCTGGCTGTCTTCGGCGTCGCTGCGGTGTACGGCGCTTCGTCGATTTGGGCGCTACAGAACGGTCAGCCCGGATCAGTATTTGCCACGCGACAGCTGGTGGGAGTGGTCGCGGGCGTGGCTCTGCTGCTCGTCGGCGCGAGGCTCGACTACCAGCTCTGGCGGCGCTATGCCTGGGGTGTGTTGGGCGGCACGGCGCTTCTCCTCATCGTGCCGCTCCTGCCCGTACCCGAGTCCGTCGCTCCGGAGATCAACGGAGCGCGCCGGTGGGTCGATCTGTGGGTCGTGAGGATCCAGCCCTCGGAGTTCGCTCGGTTTGCGGTCGTCGCGTGGGTAGCCATGCTGGCCGCCAAAAAGGGCACGGGAATTCGGGAGTTCCGGAGGGGACTCCTTCCGTTCCTCGTAATTCTGGTCCCGCTCACCGTCCTGGTTCTGTTGGAGCCGGACCTGTCGTCCGCAACCGTGCTGGTGCTGCTGGCCGGCATAGTGCTGTTCGCAGCCGGCGCCAAGATCGGACACTTCCTGCTGTTGGGAGTCGTGGCGATCCCGATCGCGTGGTACGAGATCGCGTCCGTGCAGTACAGGCTGGCCCGCATGGTGACGTTCCTCAGCCCCGGAGCCGACGTGGCTGAGGCTAGCTGGCAGATTGAGCAGTCGCTCATCGGAATCGGCGCGGGGCAGCTGTTCGGCGTGGGCTTCGGGGAGGGGCTCCAGAAGCTGGGTTACCTTCCCTATGCCTACTCGGATTTCATATTCAGCACGATCGGCGAAGAGTGGGGGTTCCTCGGTGTGACGCTGATCGTCGTTCTCTTCGCTCTCTACATCTGGCTGGGACTCAGGATCGCGCGCACTGCGCGGGATGCGTTCGGACGACTGTTGGCGACCGGCGTCACGTCCATGGTTGCTCTCGGGGCGCTGCTTCACATTGGCGTTACCATGGCGCTGATCCCCGCGACCGGGGTGAATCTGCCTTTCATTTCGTACGGCCGCTCAAGTCTCCTGACCTCCATGTTCGCGACAGGTGTCCTGATCAGCGTCGCTCACGCCAGGAACCGCAGCCACACCAGACGATGACGCGCGTCGTGATCACGGGCGGGGGAACAGGGGGTCACCTCATGCCCGCCCTGGCGCTGGCCGAGGCGCTGAAGGAGGTACGCGGGGACCTGGAACCGGTGCTCGTAGGAGCCGCGCGAGGAATCGAGGCGCGCATACTGCCTGAGCGGCAATACCGCTACCATCTTGTGCCCGCGGAGCCGCTGCACCGCCGCCAGTGGTGGAGGAACCTCAAGTGGCCACTGACCTGGCGTCGTCTGAGACGGGCGTGCGATTTGATACTGGATCGGGAGCAACCGGCCTTCATCCTGGGCACCGGTGGTTATGCGGCCGTTGGGCTGCTCCTCAGGGCAAGGCGGCGTGGCATCCCCCTGGCGCTCCAGGAACAGAACGCGTATCCCGGTATCACGACGCGTTGGTTCGCGCGGCATGCGAGGCAGGTGCACCTGGGGTTCCCGGAGGCGCGTGAGTACCTGCGAGTGGGGCCGCACTGCGAGGTCTGGACGTACGGCAACCCGATCACGCCTCCTCCGGAGCCGCGGCCCTCGCTTGCCGACGCGCGCGCGAGCCTGGGGATCGCGGTGGACCGGCCGGCGGTGTTCGTGATGGGGGGTAGCCAGGGCGCCCTAGGCATCAACCGTGCAGTCGCGAGGGCGATCGATCGCGGGGGGTTAGACGGAATCACTCTCTTGTGGAGCGTCGGGGCGGGGCTGTGGGATCGATACCGCCACTACCACGCCCCCCCAGATCGGACCCTCAGGCCCTTTTGGGACCCTGTGGGCACGGCATACGCCGCAGCGGACCTCGTCGTCGCCCGGGCCGGTGCGATGACCACGGCCGAGCTTTGTGCGTGGGGATGTCCCGCCATCTTGATCCCGCTCCCCACGGCTGCGGCGGATCACCAGACCCGTAACGCGCAGGCCCTGGCGGGCGCCGGCGCGGCTGTCTATTTGGCAGAGTCCGAGCTCCGACCAGGGGTCCTCGAGGAACGGGTCAGGGGACTGCTCACGGCCCGTCCGCGGCTGGAGCGGATGAAGAGATCTGCAGTGGCGCGATCCCGACCCAATGCAGCTCGCGATACGGCCGTCAGGCTAGTCGCCCTAGTGAGCTAAGTCCAAGACCTTTCGGAACTTTCGGCATCGTCTTATATTAGCTGCCCACCAATGCACCTTTTCGCCCCGGATGATCCCCGACCCGTCCACTTCATGGGGATTGGCGGTGCGGGGATGAGCGCGCTTGCGCTCGTCGCGAGCCGTCGCGGGGTGGCAGTCACCGGATGTGATACGCACCCGAACGGTGCCCAAGCGCTGGCCCGTGCGGGTGTTACCATAAGTGGGACGCATGACCCCGTGCATGTAAGTGGCGTACGGGCAGTGGTTTATACTGCCGCAGTTCCAGCTGAGCACGAGGAGCTGGAGGCGGCTCGGGTGGCTGGTGTGCCGGTGATCCGCCGGGCGGACGCTCTCGGCCAGCTGGTGAGTGGTGGGACGCTCGTGGCTGTGGCCGGCACTCACGGCAAGACGACGACTACGGCCATGCTGACCGAGGCGCTGGTGGCCTGCGGGCGCGATCCGACTGGGTTGGTGGGGGGCCGGGTGGCATTGTGGGGTGGGAACGCCAGAGTGGGAGGCGAGAATCTGTTCGTGGCGGAGGCGGACGAGTATGACCGCGCGTTCCTCGCTCTCGCGCCTACAGTGGCGCTCGTTACGAACATCGAGGCCGATCACCTTGAGTGCTACGGATCGGTTGACGAGCTGGAGAGTGCTTTCAGCGAATTCGCGGGGCGAGCCGAGAGGGCCCTTGTGGGGGCGGACGACGCCGGTGCCAGGCGGCTTCTGGGGACGCTGTCGCAGCCCGGTTGGTCCGTGGGAACGCGGTCGGACGCGGATGTGAGGCTGGAGCGGGTCAAGCGTGACCGGCGGCGGTCGCGGGCGGAGGTGCGGTTGCCGGACGGCAGGCGGGTGGGGTTCGTGCTGCAAGTGCCCGGGATGCACAACTTGCGGAACGGGGCAATGGCGCTTGCGGCCGTAGCGAGTTTGGGAGAGGACGTCGAGCGTGCGGCGCGCGGTCTAGCGCGGTTTTCGGGTGTATCGCGGAGATTCGAGGTTGTGGGAGCGGAGGGCGATGTAGTGGTGGTCGATGACTACGCGCACCACCCCACCGAGGTAGCGGCGACCATTGGTGCGGCCAGACAGCGCTTTCCGAGGGCGCGGCTAGTGGCGGTGTTTCAACCGCACCTCTATTCGCGGACGCAGCGACACGGGTCGGCGTTGGGCATCGCGCTGTCGGCGGCGGACCGGGTGGTGGTGACTGACGTGTATGCGGCACGGGAGCGGCCCATTGCCGGTGTGACGGGCAAGAAGGTGGCGAACGCGGCGCGTCGGGCCGGTGCCGAGGTGGATTGGGTGGAGAAGAGGGGCGAACTGGCAATGCATGTGGCTGGAGTGGCTCGAGCTGGCGACGTGATTCTCCTGCTCGGGGCGGGCGACATCACGGAGACGGGGCCGGAGCTATTGGCGCGGCTGAGGGAGATGGTGGGAGGGGTGTGGTGAAGCGGGGCGTGCTCTTGGGAGCGGTGGCGGTTGTGCCGGTGGCGGTATGGCTCGCCCCGCTCGCTTTGAGGCAGGTCGATTTCTTTAGGGTGCGCCGGGTCGAGTTGGTGGGTGTGCGGTACCTCGCGCCTGACGTTGTGTTGGAGGCGCTGCAGCTGGAGTCGGACCGCAACTTGTTCGATGACAACGGCGCGGTTCAGCGGAGGGCGGGTGCGATACCGGGCGTTGTGCGGGCCAAGGTGCGGCGCAGGTTACCTGCCACTCTTCGGGTCGAAGTGACGGAGCGCGTACCGGTGGCCTTTGCGCCGGCGGACAGTGGGTTGGCCGTGATCGATGAGGAGGGAAAGCCGCTGCCCTACGATCCGGCGGCGAGTGCGCTCGACCTGCCGCTTGTGCCGCGGGTCGATCCGGCGGTCGTCCGGGCACTGGGCATTGTTCGGATGGCGGACTCAGCGCTTTATCATGAGGTGGAAGCGGCAGGGATCGATGCGCGAGGGTTTGGGCGGAACACGATAATCTTGGAACTCGAGCAACAGCAGGTGCTGCTGCAGGCGATACCAGACATCGAGGATATCAGGTCCGT
This sequence comes from Gemmatimonadales bacterium, assembly GCA_046760725.1. Taxonomy (GTDB): domain Bacteria; phylum Gemmatimonadota; class Gemmatimonadetes; order Gemmatimonadales; family GWC2-71-9; genus JBHIEQ01. The sequence continues at coordinate 8,871 of JBHIEQ010000025.1, read as the reverse complement.
GGAAGCCGTCCGCCGCCATCTCGTGGCCAGTGGGCGTCCGTTCGACCAGCTGGACGCCCGGTTCGCCGGTTGGGTCATCGTGCGGCGGGGCGGGGTGTGAAGCGGGAGTCGCTGGTCGCCGGGCTCGACCTCGGGAGCACCAAGACTTGTGCGGTGATCGCCGAGGCTATTGGAGACGAACGGTCACCCGGAGCCAAGGTTCTCGGCGTCGGTTTGGCGCGCACCACGGGAGTCAAGCGTGGGATGGTGCGTGACATAGAGGAGACGACGCGTTCTATAGTGCGGGCGATGCGCGACGCGGAACGCATGGCGGGCGTCAAGGTACCCGTGGTGTATTGCGGCATCGCGGGAGATCACGTTCGGACCCAGGTTTCGACCGGCCTCGCTTCGGTGATGGGTGAGGAGATTCGGCGGCAGGACACCGAACGGGTCGATGAGGTGGCCCGCGCCGTGAGCCTCGGTGACGACTACGAGCTCCTGCACTACATCCCGCAGGAGTACAAGGTGGACGACCAGGGCGGCATCAACGATCCGGTGGGGATGACCGGTCTCAGGCTGGAAGTTGAGATGTGTCTGGTCGCCGTGCAGAGCAAGGCGGCGCAGAATCTGCGCAAGTCGGTCGAGCGGGCCGGCTATCGTGTCGCGGAGATGGTGCTCGAGCCCCTTGCGGCATCACTGGCGGTGCTGACCGAGGAGGAGAAGGAGCTTGGGTGCGCGCTGGTGGAGCTCGGCGGCGGGTCCACGACGGTGGCACTGTTTCACGATGGGAAGCTCAGGGCGATGACGTCGCTGCGTTTCGCGGGGTCGCACGTTACGAGCGACCTCGTGCAGGGGTTGGGGGTCACTCAGAGCGACGCCGAGCGACTCAAGGAGCGATGGGGCGTGGCCTACACGCCGCTGGTCGATCCGGAGGAGACGATCGAGCTGCCCGGGACGCCTGGACAGGGAGTGCGGCAGGCGAAGCGCGAGCTCTTGGCGCACATCATTCAGGAGCGGCTTGACGAGATATTTGGGTTGGTGCTCGAGGAGATCGAGCGTGCCGGATACGCAGGGCGGCTGGCGGCCGGGGCGATTGTCACCGGCGGCGGCGCCCATCTCGCGGGGATCGTGGAGCTGGGTCGGGAAGTTTTCGCGATGCCCGTTCGTAAGGGCGTGCCCGAATGGGGTGTCAAGGGCCTGGTGGACAGCGTGCAGGCCCCCCGATATGCCGTGCCTGTGGGGCTGGCGCTATACGGAGCGCAGCAGCGAGTGGCCGGTGCTCACGGGGATCGCGCGGTTGGCAGGCTGTTCCGGCCGGTCAAACGCTGGCTTCAGGAGTTCTTCTAAGCGAAAGGGACCGCGAGGAGCCCATGGTCTTCGAACTCGAAGAGACGGTATCACAGAACGCGCGCATGAAGGTCGTCGGTATCGGCGGTGGCGGCGGCAACGCCGTGAACCGCATGATCACCGAGCACCTGACGGGTGTGGAGTTCATCTCCGTGAACACGGATGCGCAGGCGTTGCTGCACAACAAGGCCGATGTGAAGGTGCAGATCGGCAAGAAGCTGACGCGCGGTCTGGGGGCCGGTGCCCGGCCCGAGATCGGCAGGCAGGCGATCGAGGAGAACCGGGACGACGTGCTGCATGTGCTCGAGGGGGCCGACCTGGTCTTCGTCACGTGCGGTATGGGCGGCGGCACGGGCACCGGCGCGGCTCCGATCATTGCGCAACTCTCACGCGACGTGGGGGGACTCACCGTCGGTATCGTCACAAAGCCGTTCCTGTTCGAGGGACGCAAGCGGATGCGACAGGCGGAGATCGGGATCTCGGAGATGCGCAAGCACGTTGACACGATGATCGTGGTGCCGAACGAGAGGCTCCTGACGGTGGTCGGCAAGAACGTGCCGTTCCAGGACGCCCTGAAGAAGGCGGACGAGGTGTTGTTGCACGCGACTCAGGGGATCTCGACGCTCATCAGCGTCACCGGAATCGTCAACGTCGATTTCGCCGACGTCAGGACGGTGATGCAGAACGGCGGATCGGCCCTGATGGGCACCGGTGCCGCCAGGGGCGACGACCGGTCGGTCGAGGCGGCGCAGCAGGCGATCGCCAGCCCGTTGTTGGACGATATTTCGATCAGCGGCTCGAGCGGCGTGCTGGTGAACATCACCGGCGGTGACGACCTCACACTTGGTGAGGTCAACCAGATCAGCGAGGTCATACACGACGCGGCTGGTGATCAGGCCGAGATCATATTCGGCGCGGTGACCGATCCGGCCATGTCGGGCGAGGTGAGGGTGACCGTGATCGCCACCGGGTTCGACAAGGCCCTGGGACAGGCCGAGAGCCCGTTCGGCAGGTCCGGAATGCCCGGCGTGCTGCCGTTCCCGCAGCGGACCGCTCGCGCGTCCGGTACACAGGCGGCCGCGCCACCCGTTCCCAAGGCGGCGCCCGCGGAAGGAGAAACGGAGGTCTCCGAGATGGAGATCCCGACTTTCATTCGCCGCCAGATGGACTGAGATGCGCCTCTCTCTGAAGAGCGGCCTCGTCGCGGGGACCGCTCTTGCCGTTCTGGGCTGGAGTATCGCGGCGGCGTGGTCTGCGGAGAGGATACCCATGGCGGTTCCCGTCGTCGTGGACCGCGCTTACCGGGGCTCCGTCGATACCCTGCGCCGCAACGAAACGCTCTCCGAGCTGTTCGGGCGCCACGGAATCGTCGGCCGCGAGCTCCTCCAACTATTGAAGGTGGCCGACGGTCTGAACCCGCGTCGCCTTCCCTCGGGCTTGACCTTTCAATTGCGGTACCCGCTGGACGAGTCCGAGCCGGACCGGATCACTGTACGCCTCAACGACGAGCGAGTCCTTCGTCTGCGGCGGGACACGTCCGGGCTCTGGATGGGTGAGTCGGTGGACGTGGTGTGGACGGCCGGTCTGGCGTACGCAGGCGGGGCCGTCGAGGGGTCGCTGTACGAGACTGTGCACCGGGTCATAGACGACTCAGTGCTGCCGTTCGGCGAGCGTGACCGACTGGTGTCGGAGCTGGCGGACGGCATTTACGGGTGGGTGGTGGACTTCTACCGTGACTTGTACCCGGGTGACCAGTTCAGTCTGCTATATGAAAGGCTCACATCCGACTTGGGGGATGTGCGGTTCGGGCGGATACTCGCTGCCAGGATCGAGACCCGGGGGACCGAGAACCCGGCGTACCTCATGACGGACGCGCGTGGTAGGAATTCGTATTACGACGCCGAGGGCACGTCTCTCAGGCGCGCTTTCAAGCTGTATCCGGCCGAGTTCCGCTACATCTCTTCCGGTTTCTCCCGCAGCCGGTTTCACCCCGTCCTGCGCGTGAGGCGTCCGCACCTGGGAGTCGATTACCGCGCCGCGCGAGGGACACCAGTGATCGCCACCGGAGACGGGACAGTGGTGCGGGCGGGCAGGTGGGGCGGCTACGGCATCATGGTCGCCATTCGCCATGCTCATGGTATCGAAACGAGGTACGCGCATCTCAGCGGGCTCGCGGCCGGCATTCGACCGGGGGTTCGCGTGAGACAGGGTCAGACCATTGGGCGGGTCGGGATGACCGGGCTGGCCACTGCGCCGCACGTTCATTACGAGTTCATTCAGCACGGCAAGCACGTTGATCCCAGGTCGGCCAGACGCTACGGCTCGGGCGATCCCGTACCGGCAGCGCGCCGGGCAGAGTTCGATTCCCTCCGCGTCCACTACGACCGCCTCCTCGCTCAACTCTCAGCCCGCTTCGCCACGGCCCGCGTCGACTGACGGGGGAGCGGGGTACAGACTCCCATGGACGTCTATCCCGCTATCGACATCAGAGGCGGGCGCACGGTCCACGCCCGAGACCCGGTCGAGGAAGCCCGGGCGCTGGTGTCGGCCGGGGCTCGCTGGCTCCATGTGGTGGACATGGACCAGGCAGTCCGCACGGGGCGCCACAACATGCAGTGCGTGTGGGAGATCGCGGAGATCGAGGGTGTCGCGGTGCAGCTGGGTGGTAATTTGACCGATCCCGACGAGGTGCGCCGCGGGCTGGATGCCGGCGTAGACCGCGTGGTGTTTGGCACCGCCGCCGGCCTCGATCCGGCGATGATGGAGAAACTGCTCGCGGTGGCGGGTGAGGGCCGCTCGGCGGTGGCGATCGACGTGCGCGAGGGACGGGTGGCACTCCGGGGCATGACCGATGCGGTGGCTGAGACACCGATCGAGCTGGCCCGGCAAGCGCACGGGCTGGGGATCGCTACGGTGTTGTATCGGGATCTCGAGCGAGATGGACTTCTCATGGGCGCCGACGTGGAGGGCGCCGCGCGCCTTCGTGAGGAGGCCCGGCTCGCGGTGATCGTTGCGGGAGGCGTGGCTGAGCTCGACGAAGTGCGGCGTGCCGGGGAGCGGGGCCTGGCCGGCATCGTCGTCGGACGAGCGCTCCATGAGGGCCGGTTCACGCTGCAACAGGCACTCGCATGCTGTGGCTCATCCTCCTAGGCGCGCTGGTCGTTGCGCTTGCCGGAGCATTGTATCTCCGGAGCGAGGGTGCGGGTCCTGTGGGTTTCGGTCTTACCGCTCTCCGAGTCGTGAGCCTCGGCGCGCTGCTTCTTCTTCTGGTCAACCCGTCGGGACTCGTACGGCGAATGCGCGGACCTCCGAGCGTGCTGCTCGACGCCTCGCTCAGCATGGGCGCGGCCGGTGGGCACTGGCGGGCCGCCATCGACACCGCTCGCGCGCTGGCCGGCACCGAAGGTGTGATCCTTCGTTTCGGCTCCGAGGTTGCTCAGGGGGACACGGCTCCCCCCCAGGACGGCGCCAGTCGCGTCGCGGATGCGCTGGCGGCTGCCAGCGCACTGGGTGGGCCCCTGTACGTGGTGTCGGACGCGGAACTCACGGACTGGGAAGCGGTACCGCCCGCGCTTGGCGCCCGCGCGACCTACGTGGTGCTGCCGCGCGACACGGTGCCCGATGCGGCCATCGTCGAGGTGGCGTTGCCTGACCGGATCCGGCGTGACGATTCGCTGCGCGTCACGCTGGCGCTCGGAAAGTGGGGCGGTCTGGCGGCCGATTCGGCGGAGATCGAGGTCTGGGTTGGGTCACGGGGTCTCGTGCGGCGACACGTGTGGCTGGGGTCCGGGCCGGGAACGGTCCATCGAGAGATCGTGATCCCCCCCGGAGTGCTGGGCGAGGGTGAACACGTGGTTCGCATTCGCGTGCGGGCGGCAGGCGATGTCGAGCCGCGTGACGATGAGCGCGTGCGGGTCATTGCCGTCTCGCGGGATCCAGCGGTCGTCGTGGTCGTGGATCCGGCCGACTTCGAGGGGCGCTTCCTCATTTCGACACTGCGAGACGTGGCTCGGACAACTGTACGCGGTTACTGGAGGATCGGAGGGGACGACTGGCTGGACGCCGCGAGCCTCATTCCGGTCTCGCCAGCCGCGGTGCGGGTGGCAGTCCGGGAGGCTCGTCTCGTGGTGGTGCGCGGGTCGGTCGGCTGGATCGACGATGCTCGCGCCGCCGGTGCCGTGTGGTGGTGGCCGGCTGACGGCGACACCGCGACCGATCGGCTCGCCGGCGAATGGTATGTGACATCGACTGTGCCGCCCTCGCCCATTGCCGGTCCTCTTGGAGGGGTGTCTTGGGAGGAGTTGCCGCCCCTCACCGGGCTCATCCCAGTCAGTCCGGTCCCGGGCGAGTGGATCGGCCTCACGGCGCGCCAGGGCCGGCGCGGCATTGAGCGGCCGGTGCTCGTGGGGAGAGATTCAGGTGGTACTCGCGAGCTGTTGACCACGGGAGCCGGTCTCTGGCGCTGGGCATTCCGGGGAGGAGCGGCGCGTGAGGCCTACCGTGCGGTCGTAGCCGCCGGCACCGATTGGCTTCTCGCGTCGGGGGCGGGACCGGCTCCGGTGCTGGAGGTGCGCAGTTCGGCCGTGCAGCGCGGTGTCCCCCTAGAGTTCCACTGGGCTAGAGGTGAGCCCCCCGATTCGCTTCCAGTGACCTTCATCTCCGCCCGGGACTCCGCCTTCACGCGCACACTCAGGTTCGATGCGGGGGCGGTGGCGCGGCTTGTTCTTCCGGTTGGGACGTTCGGCTGGGTGGCCACGCCGTTTGCCGGTTCCCGTGGCACGGTCGTTGTCGAGCCCTACTCCGATGAGTTCAGGCCTCGTAGAGTCGCCCCGGTGGCTGGTGGCGGTCGTCCGGGCGGCATCTTCGAGGAGCGCCGCGCTCGCGCGCGCTGGTGGCTGTTCGTGCTGGCCATGCTCGCATTCGTGGCGGAGTGGGGTTGGCGGCAGCGGTTGGGTCTGCCGTAATGCACGACGCAGTGGCAAGGGAGGGTCTGTGGGCCAGGATCAGACGCGTGGCCGTGACGGACGTGGGTGTATTGATCAGGGGACTCGATCGTACCCGCTTGGAGCAAGTGGAGCGCATTCTGGTCGAGGCGGACTTCGGTCCCGCTGCATTCCGGATCGTCGAGGGACTCGAAGAGGCGATGCGTACTGGTGCGCTGAAAGACGAACGGGCGGCGCGAGCCTGGCTCGAGCGGGAGATCAGCGGCTATCTCCCGGAACCCTGCTCACAGCCTGTGCTCCAGTTGGGTGACGGGGCCGGACCCGCAGTGGTTCTCGTGCTCGGTGTGAACGGTGTTGGCAAGACGACGGTGATAGCGCGCCTCGCGTATCGCTTGATGGGGGAGGGCAAGCGGGTTCTGTTGGCCGCGGCTGACACATACCGGGCCGGGGCCAGCGAGCAGCTGCGAGAATGGGCGCTCAGGCTCGATGTGCCATGCGTCACGGGGACCGCGGGAGGCGATCCCGCGGCCGTGGCTTACGACGCGATTGACGCCGCCCAGGCGCGCGGTGTGGACGCCGTGCTGGTGGATACGGCGGGCCGCCTTCACACGCACAGTGATCTGATGGAGGAACTGAAAAAGATCGCGCGTGTCGTAGGGCGGCGGCGCGGGGGTGCGCCGCACGAGTCGTTACTAGTGCTGGACGGGACCGTAGGTCAGAACGCGATACGTCAGGGAAGGGCGTTCGCCGATGCAGTCCCTGTCACAGGGCTTGTGATCACGAAGCTGGACGGCACTGCCAAGGGCGGAGCGGTGCTCTCGGTTCACAGAGAGCTAGGTGTGCCCATCAAGTTCATTGGAGTAGGTGAACGGCTCGGCGACCTCGAGGAGTTTCACCCGGGGCGCTTCGCCAAGCGGCTTCTCGCGGGGTGAGATGACGTTGCGCATCGACACGCGGGTTCAGTTCCTGAAGGGTGTGGGTCCTCGCCGTGCGGAGGCTTTCGCGCGCATGGGGGTGGTGACGGTCGAAGATCTCCTCTACCACGCGCCGCACCGCTATCTGGACGCGACGTCGATCACGCCGATCGCGAGAGCCGTCGTGGGTAAGGAGGTCACGCTCGTGGGCAGGGTCGTCTCGAAGGGCGTGGTGCCGACGCGCAAACGGCTGCGGATATTCCGCGCGGTGCTCAAAGACGAGTCCGGCGTCATCGAGTGCGCCTGGCCCGGGCAGGCTTTCCTGGACCGGTCCATTCGAAGAGGGCAGCTTCTGCTGGTTACCGGGCCAGTGAAGTTCTACCATGGGCGTCAGGTGGTCCCCAGAGAGCAGATCATTCTGGAGGAGCCGGGCGAAGGCGAAGACGGGGAGCGGGCGAACGGCGCGCGCGGGATGGTGCTACCTGTGTATCCCGCGACTGAGGGATTGACCCATAGGCAGATCCGTCGTCTGATCGCCGATCATCTGGACGAGATGGTCGCCTGCGTGGAGGACCACTTGCCCAAGGAAGTGAGACGCGCCGCCGGTGTCGTCCCCCTGCAAGACGCGTTGGTTGCGCTACATCGCCCTTCGGCGCCCTCCATCGCCCATGGGGGTGGAGGGCCGGGGATCGCCGCCCCCGAGGCGGGCCGACGTCGGCTGGCGTTTGATGAATTGTTCGAGCTCCAGCTGGTGGTCGCGCGCGCGCGTCATCTCGCGACGGCCGCCCAGAAGGGGCCGCGCTTCGCCCTCAAGTAGAGCCTGACCACAGAGCTCAAGAACGCGCTTCCGTTCGAGCTGACCGCCGGTCAGCGCAGGGCGATCAGGGAGATCACTGCGGACATGACGTCGGAGCGCCGCATGCATCGGCTTCTGATGGGTGAGGTGGGCACCGGCAAGACCGTTGTGGCGCTGTTCGCTATGCTCCTGGCGGTGGAGAACGGATATCAGGCGGTGTTCATGGCCCCGACCGAGCTCCTGGTCGAGCAGACGCTCCGCCGCCTGCCCGAGGACGAGGAGGCCCTCGCGGCCGACCTCGGCACCGGGAGCGGCGCAATCGCCATCGCGCTGGCCGCCAGGAGGCCGAAGGCCCGCTTCGTGGCGACCGACGTGTCGGCCGACGCACTCGCCGTCGCGCGGGAGAACGTGGCCCGCCACGGGCTCTCGGAACGGATCGAACTGCGCCAGGGCGACTGGTTCGCCGCGCTGCGCCCGGGCGAGCGCTTCGATGTCATCGCCAGCAACCCGCCCTACGTGGCCACCGGCGACCTTGCCCAGGCCACGCCGGAGGTCAGGGACCACGAGCCGCGCCTGGCGCTCCACGGCGGCCCCGAGGGGCTGGACGCCCTGGCGGTCGTCGTGCGCGGGGCGGCCGACTGGCTCAGGCCGACTTCGGCGAGCTCGTGATCTACATGCGGCGCTACAGGTGCAAGCGCTGCGGCAGGAAGTTCACCACCCGCCTGGAGGGCGTGGTGAAGCCCAACGATCAGTACGCGGTCTTGGTGAAGGAATATGTGAACGCCGACTCCATGCTGCGACTCAAGGACGCCGAGCACGTGGTGGCCATCAAGTGGACGGTGCCTGAGGGCGAGGACTACGACGACATGACCAGGTTCTCCCACATCTTCAA